>CAXUCS010000399.1:0-2750 GCA_964249365.1 uncultured Caulobacteraceae bacterium
GGCCACATGCGGGCGCGATGAACGAGGCTTTCCTAACACCCGGCTGGCACGGCACCACCATCCTGGCGGTGAAGAAGGACGGGCGCACCGTGGTCGCCGGCGCCGGCCAGGTCTCCATGGGCGCGACCATCGTCAAGGCCAACGCCCGCAAGGTCCGTCGCCTGGCGGGCGGGCGGGTGGTGGCGGGCTTCGCGGGCGCGACCGCGGACGCCTTCACCCTCCTGGAGCGGCTGGAGCAGAAGCTGGAGGGCCACCCCGACCAGTTCGCCCGCGCCTGCGTGGAGCTCGCCAAGGACTGGCGCACCGACCGCTACCTCCGCCGTCTGGACGCCATGATGATCGCCGCGGACGCCGCCGCCGTCTTCACCATCACCGGCGCCGGCGACGTGCTGGAGCCGGAGGCCGGCATCGCCGCCATAGGCTCCGGCGGTCCCTACGCGCTCGCCGCCGCCCGCGCGCTGAAGGACTTCGACCTGGACGCGGAGGCGATCGCGCGGCGCGCCATGGCGATCGCGGCCGACATCTGCGTCTACTCCAACACCAATGTGGTGCTGGAGACGCTTTGACCGAGACGACTTGAGGCGCTGCGTTCGGGCAACGACGTGCTATGACCGAAGTACGCCAGACGGAGCATTTCGCGGCATGGCTGTCGTCGCTGCGGGATGCCCGCGCCAAGGCGCGCATCGCGACTCGCCTTCTACGGCTTGCCGCAGGCCTTTTCGGCGACGTCAGACCTATTGGAGGAGGCGTGTCCGAACTGCGGATCGACTATGGTCCGGGCTACCGGGTCTACTTCGTCCAGCGGGGTGAGACCCTGCTGATCTTGCTGGGCGGCGGGGACAAGGCGTCGCAAAGCCGGGACATCACGGCAGCCAAAACCCTCGCCGAAGAGGTGTGAGATGACCGTCAGGACCACCACGTTCGATGCCGCGGAATACCTGGACTCCCCCGAGGCAGTTGCTGAATTCCTTGCGGATGCCTTCGACAGCGGCCATGCTGGCGTGATCTCTAGCGCGCTAAGCGCGGTCGCGAGAGCCCGGGGCGTAACCGAGCTGGACCGGGAGGCGGGGGTGTCCCGCCAATCGCTCTTCGACTCATTGGGCGAGGACGGCCATCCGGCCTTCATCACGGTGCTGAAGGTCCTTGCCGCCGTCGGGGTGACCCTGAAGCCGATGGCGAACGCCTGACGGGACGTTGCGTCCTCAGCCCCGGTCGCTATCTCCCGCCGCCATGACCGAGTTCTCACCCCGCGAGATCGTTTCCGAGCTCGACCGCTTCATCGTCGGCCATGCCGAGGCCAAGCGGGCGGTGGCGATCGCGCTCCGGAACCGCTGGCGGCGCAGGCGGCTGCCCGACGACCTGCGCGACGAGGTGACGCCCAAGAACATCCTGATGATCGGGCCGACCGGCGTCGGCAAGACCGAGATCGCGCGCCGCCTCGCCCGCCTCGCCCAGGCGCCGTTCCTCAAGGTGGAGGCCACCAAGTTCACCGAGGTCGGCTATGTCGGGCGCGACGTGGACCAGATCATGCGCGACCTCGTGGAGGTCTCGATCGGCCAGGTGCGCGAGCGCCGCGGGGCCGGCGTCAGGGCGCGCGCGGAGGGCGCGGCGGAGGAGCGGCTGCTCGACGCCCTGGTCGGGACGACGGCGCAGGCCTCGACCCGCGAGGCGTTCAGGAAACGCCTCCGCGCCGGCGAGCTGGACGACAAGGAGGTGGAGCTGCAGCTGGCCGACACGGGCGGCGGGGCTCCCCTGTTCGACATCCCCGGCCAGCCGGGCGCCTCCATCGGGGTGATGAACATCTCCGACATGATGTCCAAGGCTTTCGGCGGCCGCACCAGGACCAGCAGGCTGGCGGTGAAGGACGCCTGGCGTCCGCTGATCGCGGAGGAAGGCGAGAAGCTCCTGGACCAGGAGGCGCTCACCCGGGAGGCGGTGGAGCTGGCGGAGTCGGCCGGCATCGTGTTCATCGACGAGCTCGATAAGGTGGCCGTCCCGGGCGAGCGGCGCGGCGGCGGCGAAGTCAGCCGAGAGGGGGTGCAGCGCGACCTCCTGCCCCTGATCGAAGGGACCACCGTCTCCACCAAGCACGGCCCGGTGAAGAGCGACCACGTGCTGTTCATCGCGTCCGGCGCCTTCCACGTCTCCAAGCCCTCCGACCTCCTGCCCGAGCTGCAGGGCCGCCTGCCGATCCGGGTGGAGCTGAAGGCGCTGACCCGGGACGATCTCCGCCGCATCCTGACGGAGCCCGAGGCCAACCTCATCCGCCAGCACCAGGCGCTGCTCGCCACCGAAGGGGTCACGCTGGAGTTCAGCGACGAGGCGGTGGACGCGCTGGCCGACTGCGCGGTGGAGGTGAACGCCAGCGTGGAGAACATCGGCGCGCGCCGGCTCCAGACCGTCCTGGAGAAGGTGGTGGAGGAGCTGAGCTTCGCCGCCGCCGACAGGTGCGGCGAGACGGTGCAAATCGGGGCCGACGAGGTGAGAAGCCGCGTCGGCGAGCTGGCCCAGAACGCCGACCTGTCCCGCTTCATCCTCTAGGGCGGCGGGGTCCGCGGGCAGTCGCGTCCGAGCACGGAGCCGAGGTCGTAGCCGTCCAGGTAGTCACCGGGCGCGACGACGTCGCCCGCCTGCACCCGCACGGGACCGCGCGGCCCGGGAAACTCCACGGTGGCGGCCGCCGACCAGCCTGCGCCCGCCCCCGGGCGTAAGTCGCTGCAGAGCGGGCCCGGGCGGCGCAGGTACACGGG
>CAXUCS010000400.1:0-2414 GCA_964249365.1 uncultured Caulobacteraceae bacterium
CTACACGTGTCCCGGTCCTCCGCCAGCCCGTCGGCGGGATCGAGCGCGCCGGCGGCGAGGTTCGGTCCGGCGGGACGGATGCGGAGGCGGCGGATGCGGCGCGGATCGGCCTCGATCACCTCGAACTCCGCCCCGTCCGGGTGCAGGATCACCTCGCCCCGCTGCGGGACGCGCCCGGCGATGGCGACCACCAGGCCGGCCACCGTGTCGATCTCCTCCTCGGGGTCCGGCAGCGCCAGGGGGTGGCCGAGCAATGCTTCCAGCCCTTCCAGCGGGGCGCGGGCGTCCGCTTCCAGGAGGCCGCCGGCGCGGGTGACGATCTGGGCGCCGGCCTCCTCGTCGTGCTCGTCGCTGATTTCGCCGACCACCGCCTCCACGAGGTCCTCCAGGGTGACCAGGCCGTCGGTGCCGCCGAACTCGTCGATCACCAGCGCCATGTGGGTCCGCGCGACCCGCATACGCAGCAGGAGGTCGGCTGCGCGCATGCTGGCCGGGACGTAGAGGAGGTCGCGTCGCAGCCGGTGCAGGACCGGCTCCCGCCACGCCGGCTCCGGCGGGGGGGCGTCGCCTTCGGAGGTGGCGATCTGGCGGAGAAGGTCCTTGACGTGGACCACGCCGATGGGGTCGTCCAGCGTCTCGCGATAGACCGGCATGCGCGAATGTTCGGAAAGGAGGAAACGGCGCACCACCTCCGCTAGGCTGGTGGACGCCTCCAACGCCAGGATGTCCGCACGGGGTGTCATCACGTCGGAGACCCGCAGGCTCTGGAAGGCCTGGGCCTGGTTGACCATGTCCACGGCCTCGACCCGCGAGGGCTCGCTCGGGGTCGCAACGGGCGTCTCGGCCTCCGTCCGGAGCCAGCGGGCCAGGAAGCCCGGGCGTCCCGCTCGCGCCTCGGGTTCAGCCATGGTCGTGGTCCCGCGCATACGGATCGGGCACGTCCATGGCGGCGAGCAGCGAGCGCTCCAGCCCCTCCATCGCCTCCGCCTCCCCGTCGCTCCCATGGTCGTGGCCGAGGAGGTGGAGCACGCCGTGGACGACGAGGTGGCGCAGGTGATCGACCAGCGGCTTGTCCTGCTCGAACGCCTCGCGCAGGCAGACGCCGTGCGCGAGTGCGATGTCGCCGAGGTGTGGCCATGCGCTCTCCGCCGCCGGGAAGGAGAGGACGTTGGTGGGTCGGTCCTTGCCTCGGAAGCGGGCGTTCAGCTCGCGGATGGCCTCATCGTCGGCCAGGAGGATGGTCACACTCCCTCCCCCCTCGATGGGGAAGGGCTGCAGGGCCAGGCTCGCGGCGTGCGTCACGATCGCCTCGACGTCGCCGACCTGCCGCCAACTCTCGTCCTCGACCTCGACCGCGATCACATCTGGTCCTCGCCGGAGGTGGCGAAGCTCCGGTTGCGGGCGGGGCGGGCGGCGTCGGCGTCGTAGGCCTTGACGATGCGCTCCACCAGGGGATGGCGCACCACGTCGCTGGCCTGGAACCGCGCCACCGCCACCCCCTGCACGCCGTCCAGGATGCGGGTGGCGTGGGACAGGCCGCTGTCGCCGGCGTTGACGAGGTCCACCTGGGTGGGGTCGCCGGTGACGGCCATGCGCGCGCCCTCGCCGAGCCGGGTCAGCACCATCTTCATCTGGAGGCGCGAGGTGTTCTGCGCCTCGTCCACGATGACATAGGCGTGGTTCAGGGTACGGCCGCGCATGAAGGCTATGGGCGCCACCTCCACCTCGCCCCGCTCGCGGCGGCGGCGCAGCGGCTCGGCGCCCATGATGTCGCCGAGCGCCTCCCAGATCGGCGCCAGGTAGGGATCGACCTTCTCCGTCAGGTCGCCGGGAAGGAAGCCGAGCCGCTCGCCGGCCTCCACCGCGGGGCGGGTGACCACCAGCCGGTCCACCTCGCCGCGCAGGAGCAGCGAGGCGCCGTAGGCGACGGCCAGGAAGGTCTTGCCCGTGCCCGCCGGGCCGACGCCGAAGGTCAGGTCGTGGCGGGAGAGCAGGTCGAGGTAGGCGGCCTGGGCGGCCGTCTTGGCGACGATGGCTCCGCGACGGCCGATGGGCAGGGCGGGCGCCGCGCTCGCGGGCGCCGCGCCGTCTCCGGTGCGAGCGGCGTTGATGGCGGCGCGTACGTCGCCCTCCGTGACCTCGGCCCTGGCCTCCACCCGCGCGGCGATGGCGTTGACCGCGCGCCGCGCGGCCGCACGGGCCCGTCCCTCGCCCTTCAGCCTGACGCCCCCGCCGGGCGTCTCCACCAGTACCTTAAGGCCGTCCTCCAGCAGGGCGGCGTGGCGGCTATGGGGGCCGGCGACGGCGCGCACCGCCTCGTCGCCCAGCGGAACGAACTCCTCCCCGGCGCGGCTCAAGCGGCGACCTTGGCGGACGACAGCGCGCCCGAGAGGCTGTTCGGCCCTGTCCCGGTT
>CAXUCS010000400.1:2424-2740 GCA_964249365.1 uncultured Caulobacteraceae bacterium
CCGGTGCTGTCCATCTCCACGATCCGTCCGAGGCGGGCCGCGGGGGCATCGGCCCAGACGGCCTGCAGGTAGGGGCTGCGCCCTATCAGCTGGCCGGCCTGGCGCCCCCGTTTTTCAAGGAGCACGGGCAGGCGGCGGCCGACCATGGCTGCGTTGAAGCGGCGCGTCTGCCGTTCCAGCAGCCGCTGCAGCCGCTGCAGCCGTTCGGCCTTGACCGGTTCGGCGACCTGGCCGGGCAGGGCGGCGGCGGGGGTGCCGGGCCGGGGCGAATATTTGAAGGAGAAGGCGGAGGCGTAGCCGGCCGCCTCCACCAGAT
>CAXUCS010000401.1:0-2738 GCA_964249365.1 uncultured Caulobacteraceae bacterium
CCTGGAACAGCTGCACGGCCGGCTCCAGCCAGCGGCCGCCGGCGATGTAGGCGGTCTCCTCGCCGCGCGTGGTCAGGACGGCGTCGCCCTCGGCCGCCCGCGGGAAGCCGACCGGGGCCAGAACGACGACGGGGGCGGCAGGAGACGGCATCGCGGCCGGCGCGTCCGCACGGGCCTGCCCGAACTGGTAGAGCTGAACGGGCGGCGGCGAGGGCAGCAGCGACAGGCAGCCGGCGAGGCCCATGGAGAGCGCGAGCGTCACGGCCGCCCGAACGGTGCGGCGCCTCACGGCTTCACCTGAACGGTCCGCCCGGCCGGCTTGGTCAGGAGCTGGCGCGGGTTCCGCTCCACCTCGCCCGCCAGGCGGTCCAGGTCCTCGGACGCGGTCTGCAGGGTGAGGAGGGTGCGCGAAAGCTGCGGGAGGCCGTCGGTCGTGAAGCGGTCGAGCGGGCCTTGCACGCGGGCGAGCTCGGCCCGCGCATCGGTCGCCGTGGCGCGGAGCTCACGGGCGGCGTCGTCCAGATCGGCGAGCGTCGCCTTGCCCGGACCGTTCACCAGATCGTCGGTCCGCAGCGCCAGCGCATCGATATGGTGGGAGGTGGCGTCCACCTCCTTCAGCGTGGCGTCCAGGTCGGTGAAGAGGCGGCCCTGCGCCTCCGCCCGCGCGGTCAGCTCCTTTGCGTTGGCGAGCGTCATCGTGAAGTTCTGCATGTTGCGGTCGGACAGGAGGCGGTTGACCCGGTCCAGCGCGTCCAGCGAGCGGGCCAGCACGTCGCCGCCGCCCTGCAACAGCCCTTCCAGCGCGCCCTGGCGGGTGTGGATCACGGGCGTAAGCCCTCGGGGCGTGATGTCGCGCAGGAGCGGCCTGCCCGGGCTGCCCGCGGTGATCTGGACATAGCTCACGCCCGTGACGCCCTGCGGCTCCAGCGACCCCAGCGAGTCGGTCTTCACCGGCGCATCCGCGGTGATGCGCACGCGGGCCACCACCCGGTTGGGGTCGCTCCGGTCCAGCGACAGCTTGGCGACCTCGCCCACCTTGATTCCGTTGAAGAAGACCGCACCCCCGGAGGAAAGGCCGCGAACCGGTCCTTTGAAGTCCACGTCGTAGAGGGCGTACTGGCTGGCGAACTGCACGCGGGCCAGCCAGACGGCGAACAGCACGGCCCCGAGCACGAGCACGGCCGAGAGCAGGCCGACGAGCGCATAGTGGGCGTCGCGCTCCATCAGCCGCCCCGCCCGGCCGCGGCCTGGGCGGCCCGGCCGCGGGGGCCGAGGAAGTAGCGGCGGATCCAGGGATGGTCGGAGCCCTCCAGCTCCGCCACCGGCGCCAGGGCCGCTATCCTCCGGTCGGCGATCACCGCCACCCGATCGCAGAGCGCATAGAGGCTGTCCAGGTCGTGGGTGACCAGCACCACCGTGAGGCCGAGCGCCGGGGCGAGCCGCCCGATCAGCCGGTCGAAGGCCTCCGCCGCGATCGGGTCGAGCCCGGCTGTGGGCTCGTCGAGGAGGAGGAGCTCCGGGTCTAGCGCGAGCGCGCGGGCGAGGCCGGCCCGCTTCCTCATGCCGCCGGAAAGCTCGGCCGGCTTCATCGCGGATGCGAAAGCGGGAAGGCCGGCCAGCGTGATCTTCAGCTCGCCGAGCGCGCGCACCTCGCGGCGCGGCAGCCGGGTGTGCTCGCGCAGCGGCGCAGTCACATTGTCCAGCACGCTCAGCGAGGAGAACAGCGCGCCGCCCTGGAACAGCACGCCCCAGCGGCGCTCCAGCGCGCCCTGCTCGGCCCGGCTCGCCCGCTGGAGGTCGACGCCGAAAACCCGGACCTGCCCCGCGTCCGGCCGGCGCAGCCCCACCACCGTGTTCAGGAGCACCGACTTGCCCGCCCCGGACCCGCCGACCACGCCCAGGACCTCGCCGCGCCGCACCTGGAGGTCCAGCCCGTCGTGCACCAGGTTGTCGCCGAAGCGGGAGGTGAGCCGCTCGACCTCCACCACGATCTCGCGCCCGCCCGGCGCGCCGGCCGGACCGCTCACTGGCCGATCTCCACGAACAGGAAGGCGAAGGCGGCGTCGGCGAGGATGATCGCGAACAGCGCCTGGACCACCGCAGTGGTGACGCGCCGCCCCAGGCTCTCCACGTCGCCCGCGACCTCCAGCCCCTGGCGGCAGCCGATGGCGGCGATGATGACGGCCAGCGCGGGCACCTTGACGATGCCGAGCCAGAACGGTCCGATCCCCACGTCGTCCAGCAATCGCTGCACGAAGAAGGCGGGCGACAGGCCGACCGTCGTCCAGACCACCAGCAGCCCTCCCGCCAAGCCCGCGACCATGGCGACGAAGCTCAGGAGCGGCGCCATGGCCAGGAGTGCGAGGAGGCGGGGGACCACCAGGGCCTCGAACGGATCGACCCCCATGACCTGCATGGCGTCCACCTCCTGGTTCATCCGCATGGCGCCGATCTCCGCCGCGAAGCTGGACGCGGAGCGGCCGGCCAGGATGATGGCGGTGACCAGGACCGCGAACTCGCGCAGCACCCCGATGCCGACCAACTCCACGGTGAAGACCTGTCCACCGTAGCGGCTGAGGAGGTCCTGGCCCATGAAGGCCAGCGTGGCGCCCACGAAGAAGGTGGTGATCGCCGAGATCGGCAGGGCGTCGAGCCCCGCCCGCTCCATCAGCGACACGGTGGGCGCCACGCGCAGCCGCCCCGGGTGGCGCAGGAGCCGTCCGAGCGCGGCCAGGAGC
>CAXUCS010000402.1:0-2349 GCA_964249365.1 uncultured Caulobacteraceae bacterium
GGGCGGGGCTTTGTGACCTTCAGGAGGGTGGGGCATGGCCGAATACGTGAGCGCGAGTATCAGGGTGGGCGGCAAGCTATCGGTGGCGGCGTTGCCCCACCTCATCCGGTTGATCGGTGAAGAACGGCTCGGTCCGAATTGGAACGAGGGCTTCAAGGACGAGGGTCAACTCAGGACCTACTTGTCCGAGGGCGCCGCCGGCATCGCTTTATTTAGCTGCGAGGTGGCGGGCGGCGAGTTCGAGGGTCTGCAGGCCTTTTGCGTCCAGCACGGCCTGACCTACGTCCTGACGTACGACGGATGCAGCGGGTCCTGGAGCGCCGGCCGGCGCATCCGGCGACCACAGGACCGCGGCGACGGGCTCACCTGCACGCTGGACGATACCGAAGGGTTCGCCTGCATCAGCGCGGACCAGATCAGACGCTTCGGGCTCCACAGCGTTGAGGCGATCCTCGCCCACCTGCGCCGCTTCGACGATGCTCAGACCCCGGCCTTCATAATCGACGAAAGCGTGGCGACACCCCAGCGCGGCGACTCGTCGTGGCGACGGCAACGCTTGGACGAGACGGAGGAGGCCTTCAAGACCCGACTCCAACACCAGAAGAGTTTGCTGCACGCCGCCTGCCGCGGTTGGCTGGTCCGCGGCCAGCCGGTTCGCCTGCTCTACGACAACACCTTCACCCTCGCCGGTCGTCGCGACATGACGGGGCGCATCGGCGCGATCTCCCGGGTCTGCGGACCTCCTTTCCTAGACCAGGTGTACGTCACCTTCCCGCCCATCGGCCGGCAGCGGGTCGCTCGCGTCTTCATGGTGGAGCTGGAGGCGGTTGAGCCCGCGTCCGACGAGGCGCCGACGGCCGAGGACGCAAGCCGATGAGGCCGCCGTCAAAACGTCTCATCGCCAACCCGGTCCTGGCGCTCCCGGCCGCGCAGGCTCTCCTCTCCCTCCCCGATGAGCCGCGCCTGGTCCTGGCGGACCTTCTCCAGGACTTGGCCCTGGACTCGCGGCGGCGCGCCGAGGCGAGCTGGAAGAGCCATAAGGCGCCGATGGCCGCCTACTGGAAAGCGGTCAGCGTCTACGCTGGCCACATCCGCAGGGCCCTCCTCCGGGCAGCGAGCACGCCGGCGAGGTCAAAGCCCGACCTGCGCCTCGTCCAGGGTCCGCTGCCCCTTCGACGATCCGGGAGGTCGCGATGACGCGACCCTTCCGCGCGACCGCTAAGGCCCGATCGCAGCGCGCTCGGCCTCGCGACGTCGACTTCCGCTTCTACGTGGGCGCCCACCACCCCGCGATGGCTTGGCCGCTGACCGTGCGGGGGTTCCGGGTCTGCCTGTCAGCCAACGTGCTGGTCGGTCGCGCCGGCGACATCCCCTTCATCGGTTGCGACGCGCCCTGGCTCCTGGACTCCGGCGCCTTCACCCAGGTGGCGCTGCGCGGAGGCTACACTCAGACCCCGCACGCCTACGCCGCCCTTGTGCGCCGGTATGCGAACACGGGCTTGGTCGCCGCGGCCACCCAGGACTGGATGTGCGAGGACCTCGCGCTCCGCGCGACCGGCCTCACGGTGGCGGGCCATCAGGCCCTCACGATAGAACGGTTCGACGCCATCCGGGATGCCGGAACAGGGGACGTGTACCTCCTGCCCGTGCTGCAAGGCCGCGAGCCGGACGACTACCGCCGCCACCTCGGCGCCTATGGAGCCCGTATCGGGCCGGGAGCTTGGGTCGGCGTCGGGTCCGTTTGCAAGCGGCAGGGCGACCCGGCGGCGATCGCCGCCATTCTCCAGGCCGTGCTTGAAGAGCGGCCCGACCTCCAGCTGCACGGCTTCGGCTGCAAGACGATCTCCCTGCTGGATGCGCGCGTGCGCAGCCGGCTCGCCACGGCCGACAGTCTGGCGTGGTCCCTCGCCGCACGGTTCGAAGGGCGAGATCAGAACAGCTGGCTTGAGGCGGCGCGCTTTGCGTTGTCGGTCGGGGGTTGCCCGGAAGCGGTCGAGCGGCTCACTCGGCAAGCCGGATGGCGGCGCTGGCCCGCGGCCGCATAGGGGAAGGGGAGGCAGGTTAGGCTGAGCCGGGCAGGCCGGGGAGCGCCCGCGGCCGCGGCTCGGGGTAGGCGCCATGAGCCGCCGCAGACGCTACTTCACGCTGGTGGAGCGGGACGGTCCCGATCACCCCTGGCGCATCGAGTTCGGCGACTTCGACCGCGGCACGGTCGAGGCCGAGCGGCAGGACCGGCGGGACCACGACGTGCGTGCCGCTGACCTCAAGATTGTCACCTCCGGCGCCGGGGGCCCCCCTACGGCCGGCGCGGGGGCGGGGCAGAAAGCCCCGCCCCCGCCCGGGCTAACC
>CAXUCS010000402.1:2359-2737 GCA_964249365.1 uncultured Caulobacteraceae bacterium
GCGGCGGCGGTCGCGGTCCTGAACGCCCGGCCGCGGACGGTGATCACGATCACCTGGCGCGACGAGGACTATGGCGCGCTCAGCGGCGCGACGGCGGCGTTCCGGCTCTACGGCACGGTTGCGCTGAGCGACACCGCGGCGGGGCGACTGGCGAGCAAGGCGAGGAAGGCCGGCTTCCAGTGGCATCAGGGCCGTTGCAGCTGGATCAGCTACGACCGTGGCGGCCCTGAGCGGCTGATCGCTGGGTTCAAGGCGCTCGGCTTCGCCGTGAGGAGCGCGGGCTGCAGGTCCGAGGCCCTCGCTCACCTCAACTCGCCCACAACCTTAGAAGACTGAGCTTGGCGGAGGTGGGTCGTCTTCGGGGAGAAAGGACGGGGA
>CAXUCS010000403.1:0-2736 GCA_964249365.1 uncultured Caulobacteraceae bacterium
GTGCTCCCGAAGGCCGCCGACGAGCGCGCCGCCTACCGCCTCGCCAAGTCGACGCTGGCGGTGGTGGTCGCCTCCCCCGCCAAGCGGCGGCTGCAGCCGATCCCGCCCTCGGCCGACTGGCGCTTCGACCTGGCGGAGGGGTGCCACGCCCATTGCCAGTACTGCTACCTCGCCGGCTCGCTCGCGGGCGCGCCGATCACCCGCGTCTACGCCAATGTGGAGGAGATCCTGGACGGGCTGCGGCCCCATCTTGGCCAGGGGCAGGTCACCTCCCCCACGCGCGAGCGTGGGCTGGAGGGCACGACGTTCGAGGCGTCCTGCTACGCCGATCCGATGGGCGTCGAGCACCTGACCGGCAGCCTCTCGGATGCGGTGCGGTTCTTCGGGGCCTGGGACGCCGCGGTGCAGCTCCGCTTCACCACCAAGTTCGACGGGGTCGAGCCGCTCATCGGGCTGGAGCACGGCCGTCGGGTGCGGGTCAGGATGTCGGTGAACGCTCAACCCCTGATCCGCTTCGAGGGCGGGGCCAGCCCGCTCCTCGCGCGGGTCACAGCGCTCGGCCGGCTGGCGCGGAGCGGCTACCGCGTCGGGCTGACGGTCGCGCCCATCCAGCCGATCGAGGGCTGGCGCGAAGCCTATGCGGCGCTGTTCGACGCGGTGGCGCGCGAGCTCGACGGCGTGGAGGACCTCGACCTCACCGCCGAGTTCATCACCCACCGCTTCACGCCCAAGTCCAAGGCGGTGCAGCAGGCCTGGTACCCCGCCACCTCGCTCGACCTCGACGAGGCCGCCCGCTCCAGGAAACTGACCAAGTTCGGCTCGACCAAATACGTCTACCCGGCCCCGCTCATGCGCGAGCTGCGCGAGACCCTGACCGGCCAGCTCGCCGACCGCCTGCCGATGGCGCGGGCGCTCTATTGGACCTGACGCCCTACCGCTGGCAGGCGGGGCAGTAGAAGCTGGAGCGGCCGCCCTGCACGATCCGGTGCACGACGCCCCGGCAGCGCGGCCGGACGCAGGGGTCGTCCTCCCGCCCGTAGATCCGGAAGCTGTGCTGGAAATAGCCGAGCGCGCCCTCCGCGTTCCTGTAGTCGCGCAGCGTCGAGCCGCCGGCCGCGATCGCCTCCTCCAGCGTCCTGACGATCTCCGACGCCAGCCGTTTCAGCTTCGGCCCCGAGACTTCGCCCGCCGGCCGCTCCGGGTGGATGGCGGCGCGGTGCAGCGCCTCGCAGACGTAGATGTTGCCGAGTCCCGCCACCACGCGCTGGTCGAGGAGCGTGGCCTTCACGCTCTGACGCCGGCCCGCGAAGGCCCTGCCCAGCATCGCCGCGCTGAAGTCCGGCCCGAGCGGCTCGGGGCCGAGGCCGGCGAACCAGGGGTGGCGCTCCAGCGCCTCAGTGGCGACCAGGTCCATGTAGCCGAACCGGCGCGCATCGTTGAAGGCGATCACGGCGCCACGCTCGGTGGTCACGACCACGTGGGTGTGCCTGGGGTCGTCGCCCGCGGGATGGACGAAGCGGCCGGGCCGGCCGTCGTCCACCAGGAAGCGCCCGGTCATGCCGAGGTGGCAGACCAGGGTCTCGCCCGTGTCCAGCTGCGCGCGGAGATATTTGGCGCGCCGCTCCAGCCGCAGGACGGTCGCGCCCGTCAGCCGCTCGGGAAAGCGCTCAGGGATCGGAAAGCGCAGGTCCGGCCGCCGCTGCTCGACCGCCGCGATCCGCGCGCCCTCCAGGTGCGGCAGAAGCCCCCGCCGCACCGTCTCGACCTCGGGAAGCTCAGGCATGGGACGTTAGATAGGATGTCCTCCCCCGCTGCGCAGGGAAGGACAAGAACACTTACGACGCGTAGTATTCCACCACCAGGTTCGGCTCCATCTTCACCGGATAGGGCACTTCGGCCAGCTCCGGGGCGCGGATGAACTTGGCGGAAAGCGCCTTGGTGTCGACCTCGATATAGTCCGGGGTGTCGCGTTCGGCCGACTGGGCGGCCTCCAGCACCAGCGCCATGTTGCGCGAGCGCTCGCGCACCGAGACCACGTCGCCCGGCTTCACGCGGAAGCTCGCGATGTTAACCCGCTTGCCGTTCACCAGCACGTGGCCGTGGTTGACGAACTGGCGCGCGGCGAAGGGGGTCGGTACGAACTTGGCGCGGTAGACCACCGCGTCCAGCCGGCTCTCCAGGAGCGCGATCAGGTTCTCGCTCGTGTTGCCCTTGCGGCGCGTGGCCTCCTCATAGGTGCGGGAGAACTGCTTCTCGGTGATGTTGCCGTAGTAGCCCTTCAGCTTCTGCTTGGCGCGGAGCTGCAGGCCGAAGTCGCTGACCTTCTGCTTGCGGCGCTGGCCATGCTGGCCCGGGCCGTAGGAGCGCTGGTTGACGGGCGACTTGGGACGGCCCCAGAGGTTCTCCCCCATCCGCCGGTCGAGCTTGTATTTCGCCGCGTGGCGCTTGGACATGATTCAGCACACCTGTTCGATGCGGTCCGGCCCCGCGCGATAACGGCGGGGCGATTGCAACGGCGGCGCGCGCATCACCCGTCATGGGTTTCCGCGCCGCGGACTAGGATCGGCGGCGGGAAGCGCGGGTTTATGACGGCCCGGCCACTCCCGGTCAAGGCCGCGGGCGCAACCAAGACGCTCGCCGCCCGGTTCTCACGCCCGAGTATCCTAAGGAGTCCGGTGATGAGCGAAGGGTCCGACGAGGTCAGGCGGCGTCTGGTGTTTGGGGGCGGGCTGGCGG
>CAXUCS010000404.1:0-448 GCA_964249365.1 uncultured Caulobacteraceae bacterium
GCTCGGTCCATGCCCACTCCTACGCGCTCGCGCTGGAGAAGCTGACGGGCGTGGACATCAAGAAGATGCTGCCGACCCCCAACATCAATCTCAGCAAGATTCCCGAGTGCCAGAAGTACCTGGATGAAGGCTCGCACCGTCGGCTCTACACCTGGAGCCCGAACGACTACAAGGAGATCGCCGGCATCTGGAGCAACGACGAGGTCGCGCTGCCGGGCGACCCGCCGGGCGAACTCGAAGTGGTCGACGGCATTCCGGACGGCGGCAAGATAGCCCAGCTCGGAGGCGTGCCTTGCGCCTTCACGCCGGACTACGCTCCAGAAGAGATGTTCGAGATCGCCAACAAGCTCTACCAGAAGGCACGCTAGCCGGGCGGCGGCCGGGGGGGCGCCCCCACCCCCCCCCCCCCCCCCCCAAAAAAAAAACACCCCCCCCCCACAGGTGTTAA
>CAXUCS010000404.1:458-2734 GCA_964249365.1 uncultured Caulobacteraceae bacterium
GCATAGAAGGGACCGCCCGTCCCTCTTGGTTGACCGCTTCGTCTCCTTCGCGTAGGCGGGTATCCCTTCGGCGCCATCCCTGATCGCGCCCTCCACCGCCACGACCCTGCGCTCGCGCAGACGAGGGCGGCGAGGCCCCCCGTCGACGCGATCGTCCACGGGGGTCGCTGGCGTTCGGCTCCGCCCCTCGCCAGATGATCGGGCGGTGGCGCGGATCGAGGTGACGCGATGTTCGATAGCTTAGGCGAAAGGCTGACGACCGTCTTCGACCGGATGGCCGGCCGGGGCGTGCTGTCGCCCTCCGACATCGACGAAGCGCTGCGCGAGGTCCGCCTGGCGCTCCTGGACGCCGACGTGGCGCTACCCGCCGTCAAGGACTTCATCGCCAGGGCGCGCGACCTCGCGACCGGCGAGGAGGTGCTGCGCGCGGTCAAGCCATCCGACCAGGTGGTCAAGATCGTCCACGACGGACTGGTCGACATGCTGGGCGGCCCTGAGCCGCAGGGGCTGAACCTGAACGCCGCCTCGCCCGTGGTCGTGATGATGGCCGGCCTGCAGGGCTCGGGCAAGACGACCACCTCGGGCAAGCTCGCTTCCCGGCTCAAGACCTTCGAACGCCGCAAGGTGATGATGGCCTCGCTCGACACCCGCCGCCCGGCTGCGATGGAGCAGCTGGCGATGCTGGGCCAGCAGGTCGGCGTGGATGCGCTCCCCATCGTACAGGGCCAGAGCGCGCCGGACATCACGCGGCGGGCTCTGAACGCCGCGCGGCTCGGCGGCTACGACGTCCTGATCCTGGACACCGCCGGCCGCACCACGCTGGACGAGCAGATGATGGGCGAGGCGGCCGAGATCGCCCGCATCGCCTCCCCCCATGAGATCCTGCTGGTGGCCGACGCGCTCACCGGCCAGGACGCGGTCCGCACCGCCAAGGCCTTCCACGAGCGCCTGCCGCTAACCGGCATGGTGCTGACCCGCACCGACGGCGACGGACGCGGCGGCGCCGCTCTGTCCATGCGCCACGTCACCGGCCTGCCGATCAAGTTCCTCGGCGCCGGGGAGAGGCTCGACGCGCTGGAGGTGTTCGACGCCACCCGCGTGGCCGGTCGCATCCTCGGTTCCGGCGACATCGTGGCGCTGGTGGAGAAGGCGGCGACCGAACTCGACCACGCCAAGGCCGAGAAGATGGCGAGAAAGCTCGCCAAGGGCCAGTTCGACCTGGACGATCTCGCCGACCAGCTCCGCCAGATGAAGAGGATGGGCGGCATGCAGGGCATCTTGGGCATGCTGCCGGGCGTGCAGAAGGTGAAGAAGCAGATCGCCGAAAGCGGGCTGGACGAGCGCATGTTCGACCGTCAGATCGCGCTGATCTCGTCGATGACCAGGACCGAGCGGGTCAAGCCGGACATGCTGAACGCGTCTCGCAAGCGCCGCATCGCCAAGGGCGCGGGGCTGGAGGTGATGGAGCTGAACCGTCTCCTGAAGCAGCACCGCCAGATGGCCGACGCCTTCAAGGCGCTGCGCCGGGGCGGGGCCAAGGGCATGGCCGCCATGGCGAGCGCCATGGGCGGCGGCGGTGGCGGGATGGGACTGCCCAAGGGCTTCACGCCTCCGGGCGGCATGATGCCCAAGGGGGCGGGCCTCGGCGGTCCGGGCGGCGGCCTCGACATGAACATGCTGAAGGCGCTGGGCGCCGGCAAGCTGCCCGAGGGCCTCGGCGAGGAGACGGAGGTTTCCGCCGGGCTGCAGGACCTGATGAAGGGGCTGGGCGGCCCCGGCGGGCTCCCGCCCGGCCTTGGCGGCCTTCCCGGCTTCGGGCCGAAGAAGAAGTGATGCTCTCCCCGTCATTCCGGACGGCGTAGCCGATCCGCTCCGGCCGGATGACGGCTTTGCTTAGCGACGAACCCAAAACTCGAAGGACCACGAAGAATGCTGAAAATACGTCTCGCCCGCGGCGGCGCCAAGAAGCGGCCCTACTACTCGATCGTGGTGGCCGACAGCCACTCGGCCCGCGACGGCCGCTTCATCGAAAAGGTGGGCACCTTCAACCCGCTCCTGGCCAAGGACCATCCCGAGCGGTTCACCCTCAAGAGCGAGCGGGTGCAGGAGTGGCTTGGCAAGGGCGCCCAGCCGACCGACCGTGTGGCGCGCTTCCTGTCCACCCAGGGTCTTGTCACATGGGAGCACGGGGCCACCCCGCAGAAGGGCGCCCCCGGCAAGAAGGCCCAGGAGCGCGCCGCCGAGCGCGCCCAGCGCGAGGCCGACCGCGCCGAGGC
>CAXUCS010000405.1:0-2729 GCA_964249365.1 uncultured Caulobacteraceae bacterium
GTCCAGGCGGCCGGCGATGGCCCCGGGCGGCGGCTCTGCCCCGGATCGGGAAAGGGCGTAGACCGGTCCGTCCGCCCGCGCGACGAGCGCCTCCGCCAAGGCGCGACCGAGGCCGCCGCTCGCGCCGACCACCACTTGGGCGTCGCCGCTCACCACAGCCGGCTGCCGGGCACGCCCTTGAACGGACCGGCCTCGCGGCTCGTGATCCATCCGCCGTAGAAGCCGCCGGGCTGGGGCGTGACCGGCTCCCCGTCGACCGTGCAGAGGTCGAAGGGCGCGGCGTAGAAGGCCAGGTGGTCCCTCAGCGAGGCGAAGGGCGGCGTGGGCGCCGGATAGCTCCAGGCCGCGCCCGCCAGCGCCTCGTCCTGCACCACCACGTCGTAGTAGCGCGCCGCGCCCTTCCATTCGCAGAGCGAGCGGCCCGGGGCGGGGCGGATGAGCCTCGCGTCCACGTCCTGCGGCGGGAAGTAGTAGGTCGGCGGGTGGCTGGTCTCCAGGGTGCGTACGCCCCGGCTCGTGTCGGCGACCACTAGCCCATGGTGGACGATCCGCAGCCGTCGCGCGCAGGGTTCCGCAATCGCGGGCCGGGGATAGCGCCACACGCTCTCCTGCCCCGGCCCGGCCGGCTCGGGCCGGGGGGTCATCACCGGCGACCCCTTTGACTTCGGTCCATGCGCGCAACCTCGTCCATGGGCGTGCCTATCACAGCGGCGAAGCCTGGCTGATCTCCGGCGGCCGAGCGCTCAACCGATCGCCGCGTCGTCCAGGAGGTCGGGGATGGCCGAGCGCAGCTTGAAGTAGCCTTTGCTCGAACGCGGCCAGGCTAATTCGTCCCAGCGTCTGCGCAGGCGCAGCGTTCCGGGAGGCAGAGCCTCGGCGGACGGGCCGACGGGAGCCCAGGCGGCGACCAAGGACAGGTCTCCCGCCCAGTCGGGCGCGACCGGCTCGGCCGGGCAGCCGAAGTGCGCGCCGGCCCGGCCCAGAGCGTCGGACATGGCCTCCCGGTCCGCCGCCTGGACGGGGCCCGTCGCCCGGTCCGCATGGGCGACGAGGCCGCCCACGCGAACCACTTGAGCTTCGCCGAGGTCCAGGCTTTCCGGGTGGAGGTCGTCCAGGTGCAGGAGGAGCGCGACCTCGCCCGTCGGCGTCGCCTGGACGGGCGGCAGGGACTGGAGCGGGTGGTCCACCGCCTCCTCCAGCGCGCGAGGCTCCTCGTTCAGCCCCCTCGGCCGGTAGCGGCCTTCCGTGTAGCGGGCGATGTTGTCCGCCCGCGCGGCGTAGGCCTTGCCCTGCGTATGCAGCCCGGCCACCCAGCGCCAGGAAAGCGTGTTGCTGGCCGGGTTGCCGTCCAACAGGTGGCGCATGAAGAAGTCGGCGCCGAGCGCCCAGGGCAGGCGCAGGGTGAAGATCCAGATGGATGCGAACCACATGCGGACGTGGTTGTGCAGCCACCCGTCCTCCACCAGCTGGCGGGCCCAGTCGTCGAAGCCGTCGATCCCCGTGCGGCCCTCCTGCGCCTGCGTGCAGGCGGTGCGCAGGCCTCCGTTCGTCTCCAGCTTCGAGCGGCCGTCTTCGACCTGCCTGCGGTAGTCGAGCCAGATGGAGGGGCGGCCCTCCAGGTGGCCCTTGAAGTAGCTTCGCCAGAACACCTCCTGCACGAAGCGCTCGGCGCCGCGCCGTCCGTGGCTCTCCACCGCCGCGGCGGCAAGCTCTTCCTCCAGCACCAGCCTGCGCCTGACGTAGGGTGACAGGATCGTGGTGGTGGGCGCGGGCAAGGGACCGGCCGCCGTGTTGCGGCCCCGCGCGTAAGCCTCGCCGAGACCCGACCGCCCTTCCTCCAGCCGGCCCAGGCCGGCGGATCGGGTGAAGGGACCAAGTCTCATGCCCTTGTCCTCCATGAACCCTCCGATCCTCCAGCCGATGCGCCCCGGCGCCTGGCGCCTCCGCTATCACACCGGAGAGCCCGATCACCGCGCAGACCGCCGGAGCGCTGGGCCTTATGAGGCGTACCGGCTGGGGAGCTCAGTCCTCCCGCAGGATGGCGGCAGGCCGCTTGAGGAGCGCCCGGGCCGCCGCGCCGAGGCCAGCCAGGGTGCAGACCGCCGTCGCCACGGCCAGGAGCGAGAGGAGGGCGGGCAGGTCGGGGTCGATCGCGATCCGCAGCACGAGCCTGACCACCGGCCAGGCGCAGGCGGCGCCGATCAGGAGGCCGAGCGCGCCCGCGATCAGCCCGACCAGAGCGTATTCCAGCCCGTAGGCGAGCAGGACCTGGCCGCTGTCGCCGCCCACGACCTTCAGGATCGCCGCCTCGCGCGCCCGCGCCTGTGCGGTGGCGGCGATCGCGCCCACCAGCACCAGCAGCCCGGCCAGCGCTGCCACCGCGGCTGCGCCGCGCACGGCCCAGGCCAGCTGGTCGAACACCTTGGCGATCGCCGCCAAACCCTCCCGCACGCTGATGACGTTCACCTGCGGCAGGGCGCGGCCCAGCGCGGCGGTGATGCGGAGATCCTGAGCGGGCGAGGTGCGGGCGATGGCGATCTGGCGCAGGTTGGCGCCGGCCAGCGCCGCCGGGTCCAGCACCAGGGTGAAGCTGGCGCCGAACCGCCCGGGCTCGACATCGCGCAGGCCGGCGATGCGGGCGGGGAGGTCGCGTCCGAGGAGCGAGAGCGTCAGGGCGTCGCCGACCTTCAGTCCGGCGCCCGCCGCGACCTCGCGGCTCAGCATCACCT
>CAXUCS010000406.1:0-2726 GCA_964249365.1 uncultured Caulobacteraceae bacterium
GGCGAGCAAGGCGGCCTTGTTCGCCGCGTGCAGACCTTCCGCCCTCCGACGGAACTCTTCTTCTTGTTTCAGGAAATTATCCATGCTGGATGTCGGTTCAAGGCCGTCCATGATCTTGTCTCCGCTTAGCTCTAACTGAGCGCCCAGCTCTCTCCCTCCCTCCTCTTCTTTCGGGTGCTACTTCGCGCTCAGCTTGGGCCCCCACTCGCCGCGAACGCTCCTGCCGGGAGCCTCCAGCCGCCGGGTCGCATCGGCGCGGTCCACGTCCGCCCTCCCGCAAGGCGGGCGAGGTCAGGGTTTTGGAGGGCGGCCGCGAAGGGCGTGCCCCGGCCCGCCCGTTCGACGAGGCTCTCCGTCCGTTGGATGGTCCAGCCCGTCGCCGCCTCGCGCGCGGCGACCCGAGCGAAGGCGTCCGGGTACAGGTGCCGAAGGGTGGAGAGAGCGTCGGGCCCGAGAAAGATGCAGAACCGGCAGCTCGTCCGCGAGAACCCCAGCCGGTAGGCGGGGTGGACCTCCAGGCCCAGCATCTGCAGGGCTGACCAGACGTGCGTCTCCGGCCAGTCGTGGACCGGGCGCCAGTGATCCACCTGCCGGGAGCGGCAGGCGGTGCGGTGCGCGGTGAAGGGCGCGTAGCGGGCCCGGCTCGCCGACTCTTCCGCCCGCTCGCCCGTCACCACCAGCGTGCGCCCCTCCAGGAACCGCGGCTGGCCCCGGATCACGGCGTCCATCACGTCGATCTTCATCGCCGCGCTGCACCATCTGACCCGCAGGTCCGGCGAGACCTGTGGAAAACGGCCGCGGACGCCGGGCGGCCCCTTGCCGCCGGCGCACCCGATCGAGCCGTCCGGCCGCTCGTAGACGATCTCCCCGCTCGGCGAGCCATCTCGGTCCAGTTCGCCGAGGAACCCGCCCCGGCGCCGGGATCGGTAGAGCGGCAGGCCGAGCTCGGCGGCGAAGGCGGCGCAGTAGGCCGGCGTGATCGGCCAGTCGAGGAAGGTCTCCCCGTCGTCGATGTCGTGGTGGTGGAGCTCGATCCGGCGGGGGTCCACGCCGGCGTCGAGCAGCGCGAACACCGCTGCGGCGCTATCCTTCCCGCCGGAGAAGGCGACGGCGATGCGGTCGTAATCTTGCAGACGCGGAGCGCCGGTCATGGCCGCGCCTCCGCCAGGCCGTCGTACAGGCCCGGAGCCTGGTCGATGCGCCAGGGCTGCGAGGCGAAGGCGTCGAAGAGGGTCAGCCAGCGCGCGGCCTCCGGGCGCGGTCCGGGCGTGCGCGCTACGGCCGCCTGCCACCGCTGCAGACTCCGCGGCGCGACCTCCCGGATGGCCTCCACCTCTGGGGCGGGAAGCAGGCCTTCGCCGCGGATCAGCTCGGTCATGGAGCCCGGCCGCGCCTCGCCGGTGCGCCGCCCCTTCACCGCATGGCGCCACAGGCCTTCGACGTTGCGAAGGCGAGGCTCCGCCCGGGCCTCGATCAGCACGATCTGGCGAAGCTGGGCCGGCGGAAGCGCCCGCACCTCGGCGGGCTTCATGGCGACGCAGTAGAAGCAGGCCGACTTCTGCACCGGTCCGAGCCCGGCCGCCGCGATGCGCGCTTCGCAGTCTTCCCGTGTCCAGCCCCACTCCTGCAGGGGATAGCGGAAACGGTAGAGGTCCGACGGGATGCGTTCGGCCTCGGCGTAGCGCTGCAGGTCGCGCCGCGAGCAGTCGAAGCCGATCAGCTTGACGACCTTGCGGCCGGCGGCCCAGGCCTCCACCGCCGGCGGCCATCCCGACGCCCAGCTGTGCTGGGGCGCCTGCTTCCACTTGATGGAGCAGGACCCTCGCCCGAAGGCCACCGACGGCAAGGTGCCGTTGGTGATGAGATTCTCGGTCAGCGTCCGGTAGGCCGGCCAGTTCTTGTAGCGGCGGGGCGCGTAGCGGACGATCGTGCTCTCGACGCCGCGGGCCCGGAGCCAAGCCCGAAACACCGGGATGAAGGCCAAGGTGGAGGGGCGTTCTCCGCCTGTGTCGGCGAAGAGGACGTGGTCAACGGGTTCACCCCGCTCCACGAGCTCGATCAGCATGGCTGTGGAGTCGACGCCGGCGCCCCAGGCGGCCAGCACGGGTTCGCGCGCACCGGCGTTCGATGATGGTGACATGGACGGCTCCAGCAGGCCCACCGGTGGTCTTCCTCCGGTCTTGTCGGCCCCCGACCCTCCGGTCCCTTCCCCGTCCCCTCAGCTCGAGTCCGGTCGCGGCTGCAGGCGAAGAGCCCGCCGGCGTGCCGGCGGGCCCGAAAGGTCGACGGGTTTGAAGTCGGCTACCTGGCCCCGGGAGACCGCGCTCTGCTTCAGGGCGAGGGAGGGGCAGCCTCCACGCCCAGGAGGGCGGCGTGCGCGCTGTGCCACTGGAGGATCGTGCGGCGAGCCTGGTCACGCAGGCGCACCCCGGACCCGGGTTCGCTCTCGTGAAGATGGAGGTCCAGCACGAGGTACGGGATCGCCCAGTCGCAATCCTCTTCGAACCAGCCGTCTTGGCTGAAGCGGGTCTGGCGCAAGGGAGCGGGGATGCGGGCGAGGGCTGAGGGCGACACGTAAATCCCGCCGTGAGAGGCGGTGCAGACCGAAGTCGCGACGGGCCCGAGCGGTGTCACGCTCTGGACCGAACCCCAGGGCGACCAGGACCCTTCAGACACGAGAGGCAGGGCAGACATGGCGATGTTCCACGCCAGATGGGGCCCATCCC
>CAXUCS010000407.1:0-2726 GCA_964249365.1 uncultured Caulobacteraceae bacterium
CGGCGGCGCGCGCCCCCCGTCGCCGAAGGCGGCCGGCCTCCTCGCGCCGGCGGTCTTCGTCGAGCCGGCGGAGCGCCGCCGCCGCCGCATCCAGCACACTCCGGGCCGCCGCCGGCCTCCGCGGCGCGGGGGGCTTGGCCTTGGCGGGCGCCCTGGCCGTCGCCCGTTTCAGCGCTTCCGGGACCTTGGGCAGGCCGGCCGGCTCCAGCTGGAAGGGATCGCCCGACCCGACCGGGCGGCGGAGCGGCGTTCCCGGACAGGCCAGGGCGGCGGCGACCGCGGCGTCGTCCTCTATGACCGTCGCCTCGCCGCTGGCGAAGAGGTTCTGGTGGACGCCCCAGGCGCGCAGCGCCGCCGCCCGGCTCGGCGCGGCCACCACGGTGTCGAAGAAGCCGAACTGCGCCTGGAAGACCTTCAGCCGGGGCTGGCGCGGCCCGGCCACCTGCCCTCAGGCCTCCGCCGCGTCCCGCGTCGCGCCGACGCGCTGGCTGAGCGAGGCCGCCATGAAGAGGTCGAGGTCGCCGTCCAGCACGGCCTGGGTGTCGGAGGTCTCGACCTCGGTCCGCAGGTCCTTCACCATCTGGTAGGGCTGCAGCACATAGCTCCTGATCTGGTGGCCCCAGCCGATGTCGGTCTTCTGGTCCTCAAGTTCGGCGCGCGCGGCCTCGCGGCGCTGCAGCTCGGCCTCGTAGAGGCGGGCGCGCAGCATGTTCCAGGCGCTCTCGCGGTTCTGGTGCTGGGAGCGCTGGGTCTGGCAGGCGACCGCGATCCCGGTCGGGATGTGGGTCAGGCGCACCGCCGAATCGGTCTTGTTGATGTGCTGGCCGCCGGCGCCGGACGCGCGGTAGGTGTCGGTGCGCACGTCCGCCGGGTTGATCTCGATGGTGATGGTGTCGTCCACCACCGGATAGACCCAGACCGAGGCGAAGCTGGTGTGGCGGCGCGCGTTGGAGTCGAAGGGCGAGATCCGCACCAGGCGGTGCACGCCGGCCTCCGTCTTCAGCCAGCCGTAGGCGTTCAGCCCCTTGACCTGCAGGGTGGCGGACTTCAGCCCGGCGGTCTCGCCCGGCGTCTCCTCCAGCACCTCCACCGCCAGGTCGTGGGCGTTGGCCCAGCGCGAATACATGCGCGTCAGCATCAGCGCCCAGTCCGCCGACTCCGTGCCGCCGGCGCCGGAGTTGATCTCCACATAGGCGTCGTTGCCGTCCGCCTCGCCCGAGAGCAGCGCCTCCAGCTCGGCGCGGGCGGAGCGTTCCTTCAGGCCCTTCAGCGTCTGCGCGGCCTCCTCAAGGCTATCGGCGTCGCCCTCCATCTCCGCCAGTTCGGCGAAGTCGAGCGCGTCCTGGCGCTCGGTGATCAGGGCCTGCACGGCGGCGACCGAGACGGCGAGCCTGGTGCGCTCGCGCATGAGCGCCTGCGCCTCCGCCGGCCGGTCCCACAAGGTGGGCTCCTCGGAGCGGGCGTTCAGTTCGTCCAGGCGGCGGAGCGCGGGCTCCCAGTCAAAGACGCCTCCTGAGCAGTCCGATGGACTGCTCGATGTCGGCCGCCGCGGCCTCGACATCCGCTCTCATGTGAGATGACCCCAGGGTTTGAGGCCGGAGGGGATAGAGGCTCCGCGGGCGGCGCGCAACCGGCGATCAGGAACCGGGAGGCGCGTCCTCCAGGCCCCGCAGACGCGTCGCCATCGCGGGGTTCAGCCAGGGCCGCAGCGTGGTCCAGCCCAGCACGACCGGGTCGGGCGGAGCGTAGCCGCCCAGCGCGTATTCGGCGAAACTGACCTTCAGCCCCGCCCGGGTCGGCGTCCAGGCTCCGGCGTCCAGCACCGCCTCGCGCAACGTCTTGGCGTCGGGCTTGAGGTCCGGCTCGGCCCGTCCGAGCCCCGCGGCGACGGCCGCGACCAGGGCGGGGCGCCAGGGCCGGGCGTCGTCGAACACGTCCGCCGGCTTCAGCGGCCGCCCGAGCGCCATGGACCAGGACTGGGTGGTCGCGCCGGCGTTGGGGTGCGCCGCGCTCTTCGAATAGGTGGTCACGCTGTCGGTGGAGACGACCAGGTCTGGCCCGGCCGCGTCCAGGTCGACTGAAATGTCCAGGTCGGTGTTCTCGTCGTCGGCGATCCTGGCCCCGTCCATCCCGGCATGGTCGAGGTCATGGCGCAGGCGATCGGCGGTCTTGGCGTTCCACGCCGCCTCCGCGCGCCCGACCGGTTGATCGATGCGGAGCGAGGCGAGGACGCGGTGCACGGCGTCCTGCTTGTGATCGGCTTGCTCGTCGCCGCCGGGCGTCAGTCCGCGCACCTGGTAGGTCGTCGTCCTGAGGAAGGTGCGCCCGCCGAGCCGGGTCACCGTGCGCTTGGCCAGGAGGTCCAGGCGCTCACGGTAGACGTCCTCCAGGCAGCGGGAGGGAAGGTCGGCCTTCGCCGCCGCCTTGTCCTCCCACCGCCAGGGATCGAGCGGCCTGCCGCCCGGGCGGCAGCGGGCGACGGCGTAGGACAGCCACGAGCGCTGGCTCTGCAGCAGGAGCCCCTGGCCTGCCGGCGACAGGGCGGCGCGGTCGCGGCGGTAGGCGGCCGCCAGCGCCTCGTCCGCCTTGGACAGGGCAGGGTCGGCGCAGACCGCCTTCTCCGTGGGGCTGGCTGCGTGACCGCAGTCGAAGCTCGCCGCCGCAGCCGCGCTCGCCCCCGAGAACGCCATTAGCATCAGGCCTAGCACGCCGGACCGCATCAATAG
>CAXUCS010000408.1:0-2709 GCA_964249365.1 uncultured Caulobacteraceae bacterium
TCGACGGGCTCCTGCGCGAGGACCCCAACGACGGCCGCCCGCTCCTCGCGCTCGGCGACCCGGCCGGCGTGCGCGAGGTCTACCGCGGCGAGCGGCGGGTGGAGGTGCGCGCCCCGGCGCCCCGTCGCGAGCGCGTGCGCCGCGAGCGCGCCGACAGCCCGCCCGCAGACGCCCGGCCCGAGGTGCAGGCGATGTTCGAGGCGCTGCGGGCCTGGCGGCGCGACCAGGCGAGGCTGCAGTCGGTGCCCCCCTACGTCATCTTCCACGACCGGACGCTCCTGGAGATCGCGCAAGCGCGGCCCGGCGAGATCGGGCGGCTCGGGGAGGTCAGCGGCGTCGGCCAGGGCAAGCTGGAGCGCTATGGGCCGGCGGTGCTGGAGGTGGTGCGCGGCGCGGGCGGAGGAGGCGGGTGAGCGACGAGACCTACCCGCTGTTCGCGACCCTGGTCTACGAGGCGGACCTCGCGCCGCGGGCGGGGTTCGGGCCCTTCAACGCCGAGCTGGAACAGGCCTGCCTCGGCCTCGCCGCCGAAGACGGGGCGGGACGCGCCTGGTCCAGGGACAACGGCTATGGCGGCTACACCTCCTACGCCTCGCTCGACGACCTGCCGCGCCGCGCGACCGTGTTCGCGGAGCTCAAGAAGCGGCTCGACCGCGAGGCCGGCATTTTCGCTTCCCAGCTCGACTTCGACCTCGGGACCAAGCGGCTGCGGCTGGACAGCCTGTGGGTCAATGTGCTGAGGCCCGGGGCGGGGCACAGCGGCCACATCCACCCCCACAGCGTGCTGTCGGGGACCTACTACGTCCGCACGCCCGAGCGGTCGGGCGCGCTGCGCTTCGAGGACCCGCGGCTTCCCCTGATGATGGCCGCGCCCCCGCGCCGCCCCGGCGCACGGAGCGCCTTCGTCCACCTCCAGCCGAGCGCCGGGACCGTGCTGATCTGGGAAAGCTGGCTCCGCCACGAGGTCATGGCCAACCGCGCGAAGACCGAACGCATCAGCCTCAGCTTCAACTACGCCTGGAGGTGAGCGCGGCCGGAGGTCGGGCGCGAGGCGGAAGCGACCTCGGCGGCGACGCAGCCGCTACCGGGTGACGGTTGAATGCGGAGGAACGACCTAAAGCAGACCGGCTAGTCCTTGCTGCGCTGCTTTTCATGATACGACATTATCTGCGAAGCGGTTGTTTAAACGTGTCGCTGGGGGGGGGCGAGGATGGGTGATCAAGCTTTGGACGGGCGGCTACTGCCCGGCGAGCGAGTCGTCTGGTCGGGTCGGCCTAGTGCAGGCATCCTCTTCACCGGGCGCGACGTAATGCTCGTTCCATTTAGTCTGCTTTGTTGCGGTTTTGCGATCTTTTGAGAGGTTTCCGTATCGCGTAGCCGAGCGCCGGGCTTCTTTATGCTTTGGGGCGCGATGTTCGTCTGCATAGGTGTGTACTTAGTCGTAGGCCGATTTCTTGTAGATGCTTGGTTGCGGCGTGGAACACGTCACGCACTAACCAACCGACGTGTATTGATCCAACGATCCAAGCCGCTCAGCGACTTTGTAGCTGTTAACCTGGACAGACTACCCCGATGTTCGCCTTACCGAAGGGATCAACGGGCGCGGCACCATTCGTTTTGGAACGCCGGCCTCCACGTGGGGCGGTCGCGGCTTCTCGGCCTGGGGGCCTGCATCTGATCCCACCCCACAGTTTCTCGCCATCCCAGAGGCACACCGCGTTTTCGATCTATTGCAGCGTTCAGCAGGGACAGACAGGATGAAGGCTAAGGGTTAGGTCCGCATCCCCACCCTTCGCAGCCATCGACTTAAGTCCCACTAGGCGACGCTCCGTGCTGCCCATGCGCCTTGATCTCCGCCGCCTTCCGGCTTATGCCATTCCCCATCCCACACGCAGACATGCGGTCGCGTTCGCGCGCTCGCTTCCGGCGTCCAGCAATGGGCGGCACGTCTGCGGAGGCCTACCGGAAACAGGACCGATCAGACCATGGCTCTTCCCGACTTCAACATGCGCCAACTGCTCGAAAGCGGCGCCCACTTCGGTCACCAGACCCACCGCTGGAACCCGAAGATGGAGCGGTTCATCTTCGGCTCGCGCGCCAACATCCACATCATCGACCTTTCCCAGACCATCCCGCTCCTCCACCAGGCGCTCCTCAAGGTGCGCGAGGTGTCGGCCGGCGGCGGGCGTGTGCTGTTCGTGGGCACCAAGCGCCAGGCGCAGGACCCGGTGGCGGCGGGGGCCAAGCGCTGCGCCCAGTACTACGTCAACCACCGCTGGCTCGGCGGCACGCTCACCAACTGGCGCACCATCTCCGGCTCCATCGCCCGGCTGCGCGAGCTGGAGGGCCTGACGGAGGGCGAGGGCGCCGGCCGCGGCAAGAAGGAGCTCTTGGGCCTCTCCCGCGAGAAGGAGAAGCTGGAGCTGTCGCTGGGCGGCATCAAGGACATGGGCGGCATCCCCGACCTCATGTTCGTGATCGACACCAACAAGGAGTCGATCGCCATCCAGGAGGCCCGCAAGCTCAACATCCCGGTGGTGGCGATCCTGGACACCAACTCCGATCCGGAGGGCGTGGCCTACCCCGTGCCCGGCAACGACGACGCGGCGCGCGCGCTGCAGCTCTACTGCGACCTCGTGGCCGACGCGGTGCTGGACGGGCTGGCCGCCGGCCAGTCCGCCTCCGGCGTGGACCTGGGCGCCGCCGAGT
>CAXUCS010000409.1:0-2699 GCA_964249365.1 uncultured Caulobacteraceae bacterium
GCGGGGGGCGGAGGCGGCGCCCAACCCGCGCCGCAACAGGCCGCCGAGCCCCACGACGCGACCGACGACCTGGACATCCCGTCCTTCCTGCGCCGCCTGGCAAACTGATCCGCCGCATGGCGCTGGCTGAGGGCCCTGGCTCATGGCCGGGACCCTTTGGCGCGTCCTGATCCGGCCCACTCGACCCGTCACGGCGGGGCGTCGACGCTCCCGCTCGGAGCGGGTCGGATAAGGCGCCCGAGCTGGAAACACACGGTAACCCAACTTGTGTTTCGGCCTTGCCGCCCGGCTTCTAGAAGCAGTCAAGGTGCAAAGGCGGTGGTGCCGCCCAGTTCAGGGGTCGCGTAGTGAACCAGGCCTTGCCGCTGCAGCACACCCTCGCCGGTCCGGCCGTCTGCGCCGGGGTCGGTGTGCATACAGGTCGCCGCGTGCGCATGGCGATCCGGCCTGCGGCGGCCAACAGCGGCGTGGTGTTCGTGCGCAGCGACCTCGCCGGAGACAACCGGGTCGCGGTTTCGGCGGGGGCGGTCACCCGCACCCAGCTGAACACGGAGGTCTCCAACACCGCCGGCGTGTCCGTCTCCACCATCGAGCACCTGATGGCGGCGTTCGCGGCGCTCGGCGTCGACAACGTCATCGTGGAGGTCGACGGGCCCGAAGTGCCCATCATGGACGGGTCCGCCCTCCCCTTCGTCCAGCTGCTGGACCGGGCCGGCCGCCGCACCCAGGACCAGCCCCGCCGCTACCTGGAGATACTGGCGCCCGTCGAGGTCGGCGATGGCGTGAAGTGCGCCGCGCTGCGCCCCGCCGACCGGTTCGAAGTCGCCTTCGAGATCGCCTTTCCGTCCGCCGCCATCGGCCGCCAGGCGGTGGACCTCGCGGTGAGCGAGCGGGTGTTCCGCGACCAGCTCGCCCCGGCGCGCACCTTCGGCTTTGTCCACGAGGTCGAGGCGCTCCGCAAGCTCGGTCTCGCCCGCGGCGCCTCGATGGAGAACGCCATCGCGCTGGACGGCGACGTGATGCTCAACCCCGAGCCTCTCCGCTTCGCCGACGAGTTCGTGCGGCACAAGGCTCTGGACGCCATCGGCGACCTTTACGTGCTCGGCATGCCGCTGATCGGGCGGTTCGAGACCCGCTACGGCGGCCATGCACTGAACAACGTCCTGGTCCGCGCGCTCCTGGCCGACCGGAGCGCCTGGCGGGTTCGGAGCTTCGCGCCCGTGCTGGCCGAGGCGGTCTGAGGCCGCGCGCCCGCCTGCGGCCACCGCGCCATTGGCGAGGACGGCGCGGGCAGGTAGAAGGCCGGTAAGACAGGGGTCCTCCAGCCGAAGCGGCCCGGCCGCTGCAAAGGGCATGCGCAAGGTGTTTCGTCGTATCGCGGGCCGAGTCCCCGTCCTCCTCGCCGCCGCAAGCGCGATCGCGCTTACCGGCTGCCTGCATCACGGCCGCGTCGACAAGCTCGCCAAGGCCGACAACGCCTACCAGGAGCGCCCGGTGGAGCTCCTCTACGCCACCGGCGCGCAGCGCATGGACCAGCGCCAGTGGAGCGCGGCCAGCCTCTATTTCGACGAGGTGGAGCGCCAGCACCCCTATTCGGAGTGGGCGCGCCGGGCCATCCTGATGGAGGCTTTCGCCCACTACGAGGCCAACCAGTACGACGACGCCATATCCGCCGCCGACCGCTTCATCTCGCTCTATCCCGGCAGCCCGAGCGCGGCCTACGCCTACTACCTCAAGGCGCAGTGCTACTTCGAGCAGATCGCCGACGTGGAACGCGACCAGGGCTACACCACCCAGTCCCAGGCCGCCTTCCGCGAGGTGCAGCGACGCTTCCCCACCACCCAGTATGCGGTGGACGCCAAGCTGAAGCAGGATATGATCCTGGACCAGCTGGCCGGCAAGGAGATGTCGGTCGGCCGCTGGTACCTGCGCCAGGGCCTCCCGCTCTCCGCCATCGACCGCTTCAAGGTGGTGGTGGACAAGTACCAGACCACCAGCCACACGCCCGAGGCGCTCTACCGCCTGGTGGAGGCCAACCTCACGCTCGGCCTGCGCGACGAGGCGACTAGGGACGGCTCGGTGCTCGGCTACAACTTCCCGGGCGACAAGTGGTACGGCAAGGCCTACGGGCTCCTGACCTCCAAGGGACTGCGCCCCTCGGCTCCGCCCAAGGCCAAGGCGCAGGGCGCGCTGAGCCGCATCGGCCGGGGCTGACGCTCCGCCGCATGAGCGAGCGCGCGGCGAGCGCAGGACGCGCGCCGTGCTGACCGCCCTCTCGATCCGCGACGTCGTTCTGATCGAGGCGCTGGACTTGGCGCCCGGTGCCGGGCTGACGGCGCTGACCGGCGAGACGGGCGCGGGAAAGTCCATCGTGTTGGATGCGCTGGGGCTCGCGACCGGCGCACGCGCTGATGCAGGCTTGGTGCGCCGTGGCGCGGCTGGCGCCGTCGTCTCCGCCGCCTTCGCCCTGCCCTCCGGCCACCTCGCCTGGAGCCTGCTGGCGACGCGGGGACTGGAGGGCGACGTGTCGGAGGATCTGGTGCTGCGCCGCTCCATCTCCGCGGACGGGCGCTCCCGCGCCTTCGTGAACGACCAGGCGATCAGCGTGGCGGTCCTGCGTGAGCTCGGCGGGCTGCTCCTGGAGGTGCACGGGCAGCATGACGCGGTCGGCCTCCTGGACCCGCGCACCCACCGCGGCC
>CAXUCS010000410.1:0-2694 GCA_964249365.1 uncultured Caulobacteraceae bacterium
CGCCAGGCGTCACCCCAGCCCCGCCGCCTCCGCCATCCCGCTCGCCGTCAGCACCCGCACCGCCTCGTCGCGGCCGAGCGCGCCGAGCATCCGCTCCACCGCCGCCATGCGGAACGGCTGGCCCGAGACGTAGGGGGTCAGGGTGAAGCCGAGCGCGCGGCCGCCGAAGCGGTCCGAGCCGCCCTTCAGATAGTCCACCGCCTCCAGGACCTGCCCGGCCCAGTCGTCCTCGGACTGGCGGCGGTCGATCAGGAGGGTGCGGTCGTCCAGCTCGTTGGAGAGCGGGAGCGCGACCACCGCGCCGGCGTCGGTGCGGAGCAGCGCCGGCGCCTCGTCCATCTCCCAGTCCAGGCAGATGTCGAAATCCTGCTCGGCGAGGAGGTCGAGCGTGGCGAAGGACTGCTGGCGCGCGGGGCTCATCCAGGCGCGGGGCTGCAGGCCGGCCGCCTCGAACCGCGCGCGCACCTCCGCCACCCAGGCGGCCTCGGTGGAGCGGTCCAGCCCGCCCCAGTGGATGTGCTCGGGCGACAGGCCGTAGGCGGCGACCTCGTGGCCGTCGTCCGAGATGGCGCGCACCAGGGGCGCCAGCCGCTCCAGCTGGCGCGCGTTGACGGGGAAGGTCGCCTTCAGCCCGGCGGCCTTCAGCGCGTCCAGGAGGCGGAACACCCCCACGCGATTGCCGTAGTCGCGCGTGGTGTAGTGGCGAAGGTCCGGATAGGGCGTGACCATGGCGCCCGGCGACCTGAAAGGCTTGCCGGAAGGGTCGAGGGCGTGGTGCTCCACCGGGACCACGACGGCGACCGCCAGCGGCCCGCCCCAGGGCCAGCGGGTCGGCGCGGCGCCGGCGATGCGCCAGGCGTAGCGGTCCTGGTCGGAGCCGTAGCGGCGATGTGGATAGCGGAGGTAGTCCTCAGGCAGCGGCATCGGCGCCCTCCCCTTGCGCAAACCCGGTCCCGCCGGTGGCGAGGCCCCGGCCGGCGACATCGGCGAGCGCCGCGTCCCAGCAGTGCTCGCGGTAGTAGGCCGCGATCTCCGAGGCGGTGGTGATCCACACCTCGTCGGCGTGGGCGGCGACGTGGGCCAGCGCCTGCGCGAACGGGCGGATGCGGTGGGGCTGGGCCACCAGATAGGCGTGCAGCGGGATGCACATCACCGTGCCGGACCGCTCGCCCTCCAGGAGCAGCCGGTCGAAGTGGCGCTTGAGCACGTCGGCGTAGCGCTCCGGCGTCATGGCCAGCGCGCCGTAGGTGATGACGTCGTTGACCTCCAGCGAATAGGGCATGGACATCAGCCGGCCCGAGCGGGTCTTCAGCGGCTGGGGCTGGTCGTCCTGGAAGAGGTCGCAGCTGTACCAGAAGTCGTATTCGGCGATGAGGTCGAAGGTCCGCTCGGTGTGGGTCAGGGCCGGGGCGAGATAGCCGCGGATGCGCTGGCCGGTGGCGGCCTGTATCGTCCTGATGGAGTCCTCGATGACCGCGCGCTCCTGCGCCTCGTCCATGCCGTAGCTGTAGCGGGTGTTGTAGATGCCGTGGCTGAAGAACTCCCAGTTCCGCTGGACGCAGGCCTGGACGATCTCCGGATGGTGGTCGATCAGCGCGGTGGAGAGCGAGATGGAGCCCCGCATGGCGAAGCGGTCCATCAGCTCCATCAGCCGCCAGTGGCCGACCCGGTTGCCCCAGTCGCGCTGGGAGTAGCCGACCACGTCGGGCTTGGGCCTGGGCCAGCCCGGGCGCTGCGGGTTCACCGGCGGGTCGTATTCGTAGACCTCGATGTTGGGCGCGATCCAGAACGCCAGCTTCTTATCCCCCGGCCAGGTGATCTTGGGCCGGTCGCGGTAGGGCCAGTAGTCGTAGAGGTTGGGATCGGCGTGCACGGCGTCGGCTCCTCCTACAGGTAGGCCCAGGGGCGGCGGAGCGCGTCCGCGGCGCGGAAGGCCTCGATCTCGCCCCGCCGCTTCAGCGTCAGGTCGATGGCGTCCAGGCCGTGGAGCAGCATCTCGCGCGCCTCCGCCTCGATCTCGAACGCGCTGGCCGACCCATCCGGCCCGGCGAGGGTCTGGGCGGCGAGGTCCACGCGGATGCGGCGGGCCTGCGGGTCGGGGGCGACGGCTTGCGCCAGGGCCGCGATCCGCTCGGGGGAGGCCAGCACCGGCACGACCCCGTTCCTGACGCAGTTGGTCTGGAAGATCGGGCTGAAGGAGGGCGCGACCACCACGCGGAAGCCGTACTCCGCCAGCGCCCACACGGCGTGCTCGCGCGAAGAGCCGCAGCCGAAGTTCACCCCGCCCAGCAGGATCTCCGCCCCCGCATAGGCGGGGTCGTTCAGCACGAAGTCCGGGTTCGGCTCGCGCCCGCCCACCTCCGTGTAGCGCCAGCCGGCGAAGAGGCCGTCCGCCAGCCCCCGCTTGGACACCGCCTTGATCTCGCGCGACGGGATGATGGCGTCCGTGTCGACGTTGGGCCGGACCAAGGGCGCGGCCACAGCGTCGAGGCGCGTGAACGGGGCGGCGCTCACGGGACGAGCCGCCGCGGGTCGGTGATGCGGCCCTGGACCGCGGAGGCCGCCACGGTGGCGGGCGAGGCCAGGTGCGAGCGCACCCCCGGACCCTGGCGGCTCTCGAAGTTGCGGTTGGTGGAGGTGATCACCCGGGCCTGGGGCGCGAAGCTCTCCCCGCCCGCGAAGCAGCACATGGAG
>CAXUCS010000411.1:0-2659 GCA_964249365.1 uncultured Caulobacteraceae bacterium
CGCCTCGCGCGCCAGCCCGCCGGCGCGCTCGCCGCCACCAAGGCGCTCCTGAAGGACCCTGCCGCCGTGGCCGCCCGGATCGAGCAGGAAGGCGCGGAGTTCGGCCGCCGCCTCAGGAGCCCCGAAGCACGCGAGGCCTTCGCCGCCTTCGCCGAGCGCCGCCGCCCGGACTTCTCCCGCTTCGGCTGAGGGGCCCCGCGCGCCTTGCGGCGCGTCAGGGCGCCGGCGCGTCCATCAGCTTCTCGCTGAGGTAGACGTAGTGGCGCGCCCAGCGCCGCGCGTTCAGCCCGGGGTCGGCGTCGTTGGCGTGGCCGCCGAAGGTGTTCTCGTAGTAGAGCGCGCCGTCGCCCAGCCCCTGCAGCTTGGCCGCGAACTTCCTGGCGTGGCCGGGGTGGACGCGGTCGTCCTCCGTATTGGTGGTGATGTAGGGCTCGGGGTACTTCACCCCGGGCTTCAGCGCCTGGTAGCCGGAGTAGCGCGCGATGAAGGCGCGGTCGGCGGGCACGTCCGGGTCGCCGTACTCCGCCGCCCAGGACGCGCCGGCCGACAGGTGGGTGTAGCGCAGCATGTCCACCAGCGGGCTCTCGATCACCACCGCCCCGTAGAGCTCCGGGTGCTCGGTCATCGACACGCTCATCAAGACGCCCCCGTTGGAGCGGCCGTAGATGCCGAGACGGGCGGCGGAGGTGACCTTGGTGGCGATGAGGTCGCGGGCCACCGCGGCGAAGTCGTCGAAGGCGCGCTGGCGGTGCTCGCGCAGCGCCGCCTCGTGCCAGCGGGGCCCGAACTCGCCCCCGCCACGGATGTCGGCCAGGACGTAGGCGCCGCCCCGCTCCAGCCACAGCTTGCCGACCTCGGGCCGGTAGCTGGGCGTCTCCGGCACCTCGAAGCCGCCGTAGCCGAACATCTGCACCGGCGTGGAGCCGTCGGGCTTCATGGCCTTGGGCCGCACCAGGAAATAGGGCACGCGCGTGCCGTCGGCGGAGGTGGCGAAGCGCTGCTCCACCACGTCTCCGGACGCGTCGAAGCGGGCGGGGAGCTGTTTGGCGCGGCCGACCACGCCCTTGGACGGGTCGGCGAACCAGAGCGCGGTCGGGTCCAGGAACCCCTCGGAGGTGACGAACAGCCGGTCGGTGGCGTCCGAGGCCGCCCGGATCGCCAGGGCGCTGTCGCGCGGCAGGGCCAGGCGCTGGCCGGACCACTGGCCGCGGTCGAAGCGGAAGCTCTCCACCACGCCCTTCACGTTCTCCAGGAGCGAGACGTCGACGCGGTGTGCGGTGGTCGCGACCTCGTCCACCGCCTCGGTGGCGTCCGGCTGGAACACGGGCGTGGGCCGGGCCGAGGCCGGGTTGGCCTTGAGGGCGGACAGCGGGAAGGACACCACGCTGCCGGCCGGGAAGCCCCGCCAGTCCTCCTTGACGGTGAAGACCATCTCCCCGTCCACCAGCCCGTCGAGCTCGGCCTTGCCGGGCAGGGGGAGCTGCTTGGGGCCGCCGTCGGCCTGCAGCCAGAACTGGCGGTGGAAGAAATCGACGCCGCGGTCGAACACCACCGCCTGCACCGAGCCGTCGGGGTCGCGGAGCACCCTCGGGCCCACCTGCACGTCGCCGGCCTCGCCGCGGAAGGCGTCGGCCCCGCCCCCCGTGATGTCGGCGCCGCCGTGCAGCACCCGCACGGCATAGGGATAGCCGGAGGCGGTCAGGTCCTTGCCGGTGCCGCTCCAGTCGCGCGCGACGAGGTAGTCGTGCGGGCCGATCCAGTCGGCGTCCTGCTTGCCGACCGGCAGGTCGAGCCCGCCGGCGGCCGCGCCCACGAACTGGAGCGTCCTGGTGTCGAACTCGCGCACCGCCACCGCGTCGCCGCCGCCGTCCGACAGCCGCACCAGGCAGAAGCGCTCGTCGGGGCGCAGACAGGTGGCGCCCTTGAAGAACCAGCTCCGTCCCTCGGCCTTCGACAGGGCGTCGAGGTCGATCAGGGTGGTCCACTGCGGCTGGGGCGAGAGGTAGCTCTCCAGCGTCGCATGGCGCCACAGGCCGTGGGGGTTGGTCGCGTCCTGCCACAGGTTGTCGACCCCGTCGCCGCGCAGCTCGGGCGTGGGGATGCGGTCGGGGGCGGTGAAGATCGCCAGCGCCTCGGCCCGGAAGGTCTCGAAGCGGGGGTCGCCTTCCAGCGCCTTGGCGGTCCTGGCGTTCTCCTGCGCCACCCAGGCGAGCGCGCGGGCGCCGTGGATATCCTCCAGCCAGCCGTAGAGGTCGGCCGCGGGCTCCGCGTGGGGCGCGCGCGCGCCGAGGAGCGCCGCCGCGAACAGGAAAGCCGCCGTCCAGCCCTTCATCGACCCCGATCCCGCTCCGCCGCGCCTGCCGGCGGCAGTTAGACCGCCCCCGCCGGCCCCCGGCTCGGCGTGCGGCTTCGCACGCTCTGCAGCGTAGGACCGCATCATCGTGGGATGCAGCGCGTCGGCATCCTCGGCCGCGGCGGCGCGGGCAAGACGACCCTGGCCCGGGAGCTGGGCCGCCGCACCGGCCTGCCGGTGATCGAACTGGATGACCTTTTCTGGCTCAAGGGGCCTACGCCGACGCCAGCCGCGCAGTGGGCGGAGCGGCAGCGCGAGCTGCTACGGCCGCCGACCTGGATCATCGACGGGGACCTGGGCCCGTAC
>CAXUCS010000412.1:0-2654 GCA_964249365.1 uncultured Caulobacteraceae bacterium
GGCGATCAGTTCGGGTGGGACGCCCACCGCCTCGGCCTTGGCGGCGTTGGAATAGGTAACGAAGCCGCGCTCCACCACGTCGGAGGAGCCGGCGATCTCCGTCAGGAGCGCGGCGACCAGCCCGCCCGTGCAACTCTCCGCCGTGACGATGCGAACCTGCTCAAATCGCGCTTCATCAAGAAGATGTGTGGCGAACTCGAACAGGTCCGGCGGGAACAGCGACATCTGCGTCAGATGTAGCGTCGCAGTGAGCGGACCAGCTCAGCCTGCTCGCTGCGCTTGCCGGGCGTCTTCTTCGGCTGCACTTGGTAGGCGACACGGGCGTGCTGGGCGCAGTAGGGCCCCTCGCTCGCCGCCCTGCCGCAAAAGCCGAAACCGTCACTGGACGGGTCGCCGATCGGCCATTTGCACATGTGCGAGCCGAGCGTCAGCACCGTAGCCGAGCCCGTCTCCTCGCAGGCGAGCACGGGCGGCGGCGGCTCTGGGGTGGCGACGGGTTCCGGGCGTCGCACTCCGGCGACGGGCTGAGTGGCGGAGCCCGGCCGGCCGGGCCGGGTCGACTTGAACACGGGGCGCTGCGGCTGGGAAGGAGAGGCGCGGCCGGACAGCCCGAGCCGGTGGACCTTGCCGATCACGGCGTTGCGGGTCAGCCCGCCCCCGAGCTGTTTGGCGATCTGGCTGGCGCTGAAGCCGTCCAGCCAGAGCTTCTTCAAGACCTCGACCCGATCCTCAGTCCAGCCCATTGCCCGCCTCCGCGATCGAGGGCCGTGGGACGGCCCTACATCTAGCGTTCGCCACACGACCTGAGGCCAGAGTGACGCTAGATATCGTAATCGGGTCAGAATGGACCACAACAGGTAGTCGCCATCTATCCACAGAAACTACATCTTGATTTCTCCGCGACTCGGACTCTGCGGGAGCGGTCGGTTGCACGGAGCGGGGGTGCGGAGCACATGGGGGCGATGAACATCCAGACGCCCGTGGCCCAGGTCTCGCAGGCCATCGCGCCCCACCGGCCCCGCGACTACGGCGGGGTGAATTGGATGGGGCTCAAGACCCTCTACCGGCGCGAGGTGATGCGGTTCTGGAAGGTGTGGATGCAGACGGTGCTGGCGCCCGTCGTGACCACGCTCCTCTACATGATGATCTTCGTGGTCGCGATGGGTAGCGCGCGGCGCCCCGAGGGCGTGAGCTACGGCGCCTTCGTCGGCCCCGGGCTGATCATGATGAGCCTTCTCAACAACGCCTTCGCCAACTCCTCCTCCTCGCTGGTGCAGGCAAAGCTGATGGGCACGGCGGTGGATTTCCTGACGCCGCCGCTCTCCCCGGCGGAGCTGGCGGTCGGCTTCACGCTCGGGGCGGTGACGCGGGGCCTTCTGGTAGGCGCGGTGACGGCCTTGACCGTGTGGCCGTTCGCCCGATTCGGCATGGCCGCGCCCTGGGCGGTCCTCTACTTCAGCGTCATGGCGTCGGTCGTGATGGCGCTGGTGGGCGTGTTGGCGGGGCTGGCGGCGGAGAAGTTCGACCACATCGCGGCGGTGACCAACCTCGTGATCACGCCCATGACCTTCCTGTCAGGGACCTTCTATCCCGTGTCCGGACTCCCGGCGCCCTTCACCTTCGCCTCCAGGTTCAACCCCATCTTCTACATGATCGACGGCCTGCGCTACGGCTTCATCGGGCGGGCGGATGGCTCCGTGCTGATCGGGGTGGTGTACGTGCTCGTGCTGGCGGCCGGGTTGGGCGTCGTCGTGCTGCAGATCTTCAGGAGCGGGTGGCGACTGAAGAGCTGAGCTCACCGCCCCGTCTGCCCCCGGTGGCGGAGCTTGGCGTCGGCGAGCACGCAGGCCAGCATGGCCTCGGCCACCGGCGCGGCGCGCAGGCCCACGCATGGGTCGTGGCGCCCGGTGGTGCGGACCTCCACCGCCTCGCCCGCCTCGTCCAGCGACGCCCGCGGTGTCAGGATCGAGGAGGTCGGCTTCAGCGCCATGCGGGCGACGATCGGCTGGCCTGTGGAGATGCCGCCGAGCACGCCCCCTGCATGGTTGGAGCCGAAGGCGGGTTCGCCGTCCGCCACCCGCATCTCGTCGGCGTTTTCCTCGCCCGACAGGGCGGCCGAGGCGAAGCCGGCCCCGATCTCCACGCCCTTCACCGCGTTGATGGACATGAGCGCGCCCGCCAGCTCGGCGTCCAGCTTGCCATAGATCGGGGCGCCCCAGCCCGCGGGCACGCCCTCGGCCTGCACCTCGATCACCGCTCCTGTCGAGGAGCCGGCCTTACGGACGTCGTCGAGATAGGCTTCCCAGACCGGCGCCGCGGCGGGATCGGGGCACCAGAAGGGCGTCTGCGCCACATGCGCCCAGTCCCAGCGCGCGCGGTCGATGCGGTGGGGACCGAGTTGCACCAGCGCCGCGCGGATCACCACAGCCTCGCCCAGCACCTTGCGGGCCACCGCCCCCGCCGCGACCCGCGCCGCCGTCTCGCGCGCGGAGGCCCGACCGCCGCCGCGGTGGTCGCGCACGCCGTACTTGGCGAAATAGCCGTAGTCCGCATGGCCAGGTCGGAACCGGGTCGCGATGGCGGAGTAGTCTTTCGAGCGCTGGTCGGTGTTCTCGATCATCATCGAGATCGGCGTCCCGGTGGTCACGGGGCCT
>CAXUCS010000413.1:0-2638 GCA_964249365.1 uncultured Caulobacteraceae bacterium
GCGCCCGGCTCGATGGCCAAGCTCGGCCGCCCGACCGTCGCGCCCTTCGAGGTGGCGCGGCGGTTCAAGTCCTTCCTGGCCGGCGCATGAGGCCCCCGCTTCTCCTCACCCCCGGCCCGCTGACCACCCATCCCCGCGTGCGCGCGGCGATGGACCGGGACTGGGGATCGCGCGACGGCGACTTCATCGCCTTGACCGCCGAGCTCCGCCGCCGCCTCCTGGAGGTGGCGAACGGCGAGGGGAGCCATGTCGCCGTGCCGATCCAGGGGGCCGGCACCTTTGCGCTGGAGGCCGCGGCCGCCAGCCTCCTGCGGCCGACCGACAAGCTCCTGGTGCTGGTCAACGGCGCCTACGGCCGGCGCATGGCGGAGATCGCGCGCCGCCTCGGCCGGCAGGTCGTGACGCTGGACTGGCCCGAGGATGCGTCGGTCGAGCCCGAGTGGGTGCGCGAGGCGCTGGCCGCCGACCCCGCCGTCACCCACGTTTCGCTGGTGCATGTGGAGACCACCACGGGTCTCCTGAACCCGCTCGAAGCGGTGGCGGAGGCGGTCGCCGCGGCGGGGCGCCTCCTGATCCTGGACGCCATGGCGAGCTTCGGCGCCCTGCCGATCGACCTCCGGCGCACCCCGGTCGCCGCCGTGCTCGCCTCCTCCAACAAATGCCTGGAGGGCGCGCCGGGCGTGGCCTTCGCGCTCGTCAGCTCCGAGGTGCTGGCGGGGGCCGCGGGCGTGTCGCCCTCCATGGCGCTCGATCTCCACGCCCAGGCCGCGGGCTTCACGCGGGATGGGCAGTGGCGCTTCACTCCGCCCGTGCAGGTGGTCGCCGCACTCGTGGAGGCCCTCCGCCTCCTGGAGGCGGAGGGCGGTCCGCCCGCGCGCCTGAGGCGCTACGCCGAGAACCTGGCGCGGCTGGCCGGCCCGCTCGGGGCCATGGGCTTTCCGCTGTATCTGAGGCCGAAGCTGCAGGCGCCGATCATCGCCACCTTCCGCCAGCCGCCCGGGTTCGACTTCCAGGCCTTCTACGAGGCCCTCCACCGGCGCGGCTTCGTGATCTACCCCGGCAAGCTCACCGCGGCCGACACCTTCCGCATCGGCTGCATCGGCCAGGTCTTTCCCGGCGACATGGACCGGCTGGTGGAGGCGATCGGGACGGTCTTGGAGCGCCTTAAGGGTCCGGGCGAGGAGAGCGCCGCGCCGCGGGTCTTGTCACAGGCCTGAGCGCGTTCAGCACGCGCCCAGCCGGCCCTCGCTCCTGCGGCGCAAAGCGCCGAGCAGCCTCGCCAGGAAGGCGAGCATGAAGCCGCTGGCGCCGATCGCGGCCAGGAGCACGCAGGGGGCGAGCAGCACCGACCCCACCCAGCAGATCGGGGTGAAGACGAACAGCGCATCGTCCGGGTCGAATCCCCAGCGGCCCGAGACCGTCTTGGTCCCCGCGGGCGAGAGCTTCTCGAACTCCTCCGCGATCCAGCAGGCCGCCACCATGGAGCCGCAGGCCATGGCCCCCAGCAGGACGGACCAGCCGCCGAGCCAGCTGTGGCGCTGTCCGACGCCGATCGCCAGGAAGAACAAGGCGTTGACCGCTACGTCCGAGACGTAGTCGTAGAGGTGGCCTGCGGGGCTGCACAGGTCCGCGATCCGCGCCAGCTCCCCGTCCGCCCGGTCCAGGAAGGCCGACAGGAGCCACAGCCCTCCCGCCCACAGCTCGCCGGAACGGGTGCCGAGCGCCACCGACACCCCGGCGGCGAGGCCCACCAGAAGGCGCAGCGTGGTGAGGTGGTTCGGCTTCACCGCCGTGCCGACCAGCGGGCGCACCACCGCCCGCGCCGCAAGATGTGTCCAGGTGGTGGCCATCGACCCTCTGCCGGAGGCTGCGTGCGCGAGATGCACGGCGTTGCGGAGTTGAAATAGGCCTCCTTTGGCAGGGGCGCCATCCACTCAAACGCCGCTCTCTCGAGCGGCCGGTCCCCGCCTCAGCGCAGCTTGAGCTCGATCAGCCCGGGTCCGGGCTCGGCGACGCTGCGCAGGAGGGCGGCGTGGAAGGCCTCCGCCGTCTCCACCCGCACGCCCGGGACGCCCATGCCCGCCCCCATGGCCAGCCAGTCGATGGCGGGGCGGTCGATGTCCATCATGGCGAGCGCCTGGGGGCCCGGCGCGGCGAAGCCCATGGCGGCGTACTCGGTCTTGAGGATCTGGTAGCTGCCGTTGGCGCAGATGATGGTGGTGACGTTCAGTCCCTCTCGGGCCTGGGTCCAGAGCGACTGGATCGTGTACATGGCGCTGCCGTCGCCCACCATGCAGATCACCGGCCGGTCCGGGCAGGCGATCGCTGCGCCGGTGGCGACCGGCGTGGAGTAGCCGATCGAGCCGCCCATGTTCTGGATCATGTCGTGGGGCGCGGCGCCCGCGGTCAGCCCCATGCTCTCCCGCCCGGTGGTGAGCGACTCGTCCACGAAGATGCAGCCCTCCGGGATGGCGGCGGCCAGGACCTGGGCGATTGCGGTCGGTGTCAGTGCCCCGGCGGGCGAGGGGGGCGACTCCCGCGGCTGGAGCCTGGGCGCGGCGCGCCCGGCGTCCAGCGCCTCCACCAGCATCTCCAGGGCCGCCGCGCTGTCTTCGTCCCTGTCCACCAGGGCGTGGAC
>CAXUCS010000414.1:0-1751 GCA_964249365.1 uncultured Caulobacteraceae bacterium
GTGTCGCGGAGCGCCTGACCGTCGTGGTCGGCGATGACGAGGACGGCCATGGGTCAGAGCACTCCCGCGTCGTTCTTCAGCCGCATGACGAGGTCCGCCACGTCGGTCACCTTGATCCCGCCCCCGCGGCGGGCCGGCTCGGCCACCTTGACCACCGTCAGCCGGGGCGCGGTGTCGGCCGCGAAGTCGGCGGGGGTCTTCTGGTCGATGGGCTTCTTCTTGGCCTTCATGATGTTGGGCAGGCTGGCGTAGCGCGGCTCGTTGAGGCGCAGGTCCACCGTCACCACCGCAGGCAGGGGCGCCTCCAGCACCTGCAGGCCCCCGTCCACCTCGCGGGTGACGCGCGCCACGTCGTCCTCGACCTCCACCTTGGAGGCGAAGGTCGCCTGGGGCCGGTCCATAAGGGCGGCCAGCATCTGGCCGGTGGCGTTGTTGTCGCCGTCGATGGCCTGCTTGCCCATCAGCACGAGCTTGGGCTGCTCGGCGTCGGCCACGCCCTTGAGCACCTTGGCCACCGCCAGCGGCTCCAGGTCGGCGTCGCTCAGCACCAGCACGCCGCGGTCGGCGCCCATGGCCAGCGCGGTGCGCAGCGTCTCCTGGCACTGCTGGGGCCCGATGGAGACAGCCACGATCTCCGTGGCGATCCCCTTCTCCTTCAGCCGCACCGCCTCCTCTACGGCGATCTCGTCGAAGGGGTTCATGCTCATCTTGACGTTGGCGAGGTCCACGCCCGAGCCGTCGGCCTTCACCCTGGCCTTGACGTTGTAGTCGATCACCCGCTTGACGGGCACCAGCACCTTCATCGGCTTCCCCTAAAAGGCGGTGCGGCCTCAGACCAGCACCTACACCAAATAAGTCCCGCAACGAGAGCAGCGACCTATGGCGATAGCGATGAACGGTCGCCACGCTCGACTACAGGAAGACAGATCATGGCGGTGAGCTCGCAACGCGAGATTGCCGATCGGCATCATCGAAGTGCCGATCAGTAGCTACGCGGACGGCGTGGCGAGCTCGGATGAGAATCCGTGGGTATCCGAAAACTTGAGAGCTGTTCTCGGCGGAGACCACGCTCGCCGTCCCCGCCCAGACCGCCGTGGCCGGCAGCGGCGAGGTGTCGACTACACCCTCGCGCACCATGCCAAATGGCGGGTCGCCACCGACCAGATCGTGGCGGGGTCGCGCATTGTGCTGGCCCGCGTCGCTAAGCCCGGGAGCTCGCCGGCAATCGGCGGGTCGGCGGGCGGCGGGCTGGCAGCCGGCTTCGAGTTGAAGTTCAGGGATGAGGGGCTGCCCTGCCGGACGCGCTCTACCTGCTCTCCCCGTGGTCGGAAACACCGACACGGGGCGACAGCTCTTCACCACGCTTGCCGCCGCCGACCCGGCGCTCTCCCGTCGAGGGGCTCGCGCCGGGCGCCGGGGCCTGCGCCAGGCCGATTGACCGGACATCCCTTCGTCTCACCGGTCTACGGCGACTAGTGCAAGTTCTTCCCGCTCACGCAGGTCCAAGTGGGCGCGAGATCTTCCTCAGCAACGCGTGCGGCTCGTCCAGGCGATTCACAGCGGCCATGAGGCCGTGCTGGACGTCTACGAGAGTAGGCTGCACGTGCATCCCGCCCTGATCCCCGGCACGCGGGAGGCGACGGCCGCCATCCGGCGCGGGGTCGACTTCCTCCACGCCCACCTGCAGCCGTGATCTAGGGTCGGGGGGGGCCGGCCCGCCCGCCCCCGCCCCCCCCCCCCACAACGCCCGC
>CAXUCS010000414.1:1787-2401 GCA_964249365.1 uncultured Caulobacteraceae bacterium
TGTTCAGGATCGGGGAGCCGCTCGCGCGCCCGGGGAGGCGGTGGCCGACAGCCCCCGCGACGCCAGCCAGGCGTTAAATTCATCAAGCAGCAGGGTCGACGTCGTGCCGGGCTTGCCCACGCCGAAGCCGTGCCCGCCCGCCTCGTAGGCGTGCAGCTCCACCGGCCGCCCTGCGCGGCGCCAGGCCTGCGCGACCTCGATCCCCTGGTCGCCGAGAAGGGGGTCGTCCATGGCCAGGGCGACGAACAGGGGCGGGGCGTCTGCAGGCGGCGGCGCGGCTCTCGGGCCGTAGACGTAGCCCAGGAAGGCCGGTCGCTCGGCGGCAGGCGCCGCTAAGGTCGCCCGCATAGCCGCATCGGCCCCGGCGGAGAAGCCGAGCAGGCCGACGCGCCGAGGATCGACGCCCCATTTGGCCGCGCTGGTTCGCACCAGCCGCAGGGCGGTCAGGGCGTCCTCCGACGCCTCAGGGACCATCAGCCCCGCACGGACGGAGCCGGCGGCGATCGCGCGCGCGAGCATCGCCGGCTTCATCGCATCCACGACGATCAGCACGACCTTCGGCTGCGGGCTCGGCGGCACCGATCTCCTACCTGAGGATGCGCAGGCCCGCGTAC
>CAXUCS010000414.1:2411-2634 GCA_964249365.1 uncultured Caulobacteraceae bacterium
GTCTTGATCTCGGCGATGAAGGCGGCCTCGTCCACGGGCGTGGCGTTCAGACGGTATTTGACCACGAAGGCCGCCACGCCGCTTGCGGCCAGGCGGCGCGCCACGTTCCAGCCTTCGTTTTCGACGGACAGCTCCTCGAAGCCGCCGCCCGGAAGGACGACTACGGCTGCGCCCGTCGCCTTGCCTGGCTTGGGTAGGAAAGGCGTTATTGTAGGGCGTGAGA
>CAXUCS010000415.1:0-2621 GCA_964249365.1 uncultured Caulobacteraceae bacterium
CTCCTGGCCGCCGCCGTGCTGGCGCGCCCGGAGCGCCACGCCTGCAGCATAGAGGAGCGCGCCCGCACCCTGCGGCCCGCCGGACTTGTGGGCGGAGATCGCCAGGGTGTCCGCGCCGAGCGTGGCCATGTCGACGGCGACCTTGCCCGCCGCCTGAACCGCGTCCACGTGCAGCCAGCCGCCTGCGGCATGCACCAGCGCCGCAACCTCGGCGACCGGCTGGATCACGCCCGTCTCGTTGTTGGCGAGCATCAGCCCCACGAGCGGTCGGCCGTCGGCCGTCGTCCAGCGACGCAGGCGGTCGGCCAGCCAGTCGAGCTCGACGACACCTCGGCCATCCACAGGCCAAACCTCCGAAGGAAGGCCTGTGGAGCGAAGGGTCGCCACCACGGCCTCGTGCTCCAAGGCGCTGACGACCGCACGGCCGCACGACGCAGCCGCACTCTCCAGCGCCAGGGCGTTCGCTTCCGTGCCGCCGCCCGTGAACACCAGCCGCTCGGCCGAGCCGCCGACAAGCCCCGCCACCGCGACGCGCGCCGTCTCCACCCGAGAGCGGGCGGCGCGTCCGGAGGCGTGCACCGACGAGGGGTTTCCGGCCGCATCCAACGCCAGGAGGATCGCCGCACGCGCCTGCGGCCGGAGCGGCGCGGTGGCGTTGTGGTCGAGGTAAACGCGCGCGCTCATGCCGCCTCCGCCGCGACGGGACGGGCGGGCTTCACCCGGCGCTCCACCACGTCGGCCAAAGACACGCCGGCCAGGAAGTCGGAGATGTGCTCGCCGAGCGCGTCCCACAGTTCGTGGGTGGCGCAACGTTCCCCACCGCCCAGGCACCCCGTCGCGACGCCGTCGCAGCGGGTGGCGGCAAGGGGCTCGTCGACCGCCCGAGCCACGTCGGCCACGCTGATCGCCTCGGCGGGGCGGCCGAGCCGATAGCCGCCGCCGGGGCCGCGCACGCTGGCCACGAGCCCGCTCCGACGCAGGGCGGCGAACAGCTGCTCGAGATAGGCCTGCGAGATCTCCTGGCGCCCTGCGATCTCGGCCAGGGCGACGGCCCGCTCGCGGCCATGGCGCGCGAGGTCGGTCATGGCCATGACCGCATACCGCCCTCTCGTGCCCAACCGCATCGGCCGTCCGCTCTCCGATAGAAAGGCGCCCCGGCGGGAGCAGCCTGTGCTACAGACCGCACCCTTCCGCACCGGGCGCTTTGCAAGTACGGCTGGATGTAGGAAGACCAACTAACGTGATCAAGTATTCCGCGGTCCAGCCGGCGCCCGCCCCGGCCGCGGACAGGAGGCGTCCTATCCCATGCCCGAGGTGATCCTGACCGGCGCGAGCGGCCGGCTCGAAGGCCGCTACGCCCCGCCCAAGAGCGACACCGCGCCCCTCGCGCTGATCCTGCACCCCCACCCCAAGGCGGGTGGCCATATGAACAACCCCGTCGCGGTGCAGCTCTACCATCTGTTCATGAAGCGCGGCTTTGCGGTGTTGCGGTTCAACTTCCGCGGCGTAGGCAAGAGCCAGGGCGAGTTCGACTCCGGCATCGGCGAGCTGGCGGACGCGGCCAGTGCGCTCGACTGGCTGCAGACCACCAACCCCACGGCCTCCCAGTGCTGGGTGGCGGGCTATCAGTTCGGGGCCTGGATCGGGATGCAGCTCCTCATGCGGCGGCCGGAAACGGACGGCTTCATCTCCGTCTCGCCGCCCACCAATGTCTACGACTTCAGCTTCCTGGCCCCCTGCCCCGCGTCGGGGCTGATCCTCCACGGCTCGGGCGACACGGTGGCGACGCCGCCGGAGGTGGAACGTGTGGTGGCCAAGCTCCGCACCCAGAAGGGCATCTCGATCGCCTACGAGCTCGTGGAGGGGGCCAACCACTATTGGTCCAACCACCTACCTGCCGTGGGGGAGAAGGTCGGCCACTACCTCGACCAGCGCCTGAACGGCCTGGCCGACTAGATCGTCCGTCTTGCACCGGGTCGAAGCTTCACCATAGGGTTGCAGCCATGATCTCCGGCCTGCCCGTCGTCACGGTCGTGCTGTCGCTGGTCGGCGGCTATCTCGTGGGCTCGATCCCGTTCGGAGTGGTGGCGACGCGGCTCGGCGGCGCGGGCGACCTCCGCGAGGTCGGCTCCGGCAATATCGGCGCGACCAACGTGCTGCGGACCGGCAGGAAGGACCTCGCCGTCCTCACCCTGATCGGTGACGCCGGCAAGGGAGCGGCGGCGGTGCTGGTGGCGCGCGCGCTCTGGGGCGAGACGGCTGGAGCGCTGGCGGGCGGGGCGGCCTTCCTCGGCCACCTCTTCCCTGTCTGGATCGGCTTCAAGGGCGGCAAGGGCGTGGCCACTGCGCTTGGGATCATGCTGGCGGCGGCCTGGCCGGTGGGGCTGATGGCGCTCGCCACCTGGCTGCTGGTCTTTGGCGTCTTCCGCATCTCGTCGCTGTCGGCGCTGGCGGCTGCGGTGCTGTCGCCGGTCTACGCCGCCCTGGCGCATGCGCCCGAACCCGTGCGCATGCTGATCCTGGCCGCCGCCGTCCTGGTGGTGCTGCGTCACCGGCCCAACATCGACCGCCTCCTCAAGGGGCAGGAGCCCCGCGTCGGCGCGTCGCGGACGACGTCGGCG
>CAXUCS010000416.1:0-2614 GCA_964249365.1 uncultured Caulobacteraceae bacterium
GCGTGGCGGCGTCCGCCAGCCGCCCGCCCGCCTGGTCCTCGATCAGGGTCACGACCGTGCGCAGGGGCTGGGTCACCTGGGAGCCGAACCGGCCGATGCCGGTGCGCTCGTCCACGGCCGCGGCGAGCAACTCCACCCGCTCCGCCGCCGCCCGCGCCTCGGCGTGGACGGTGCGGATGAAGCCGTCGGACGCGCGCAGTATGGCCTGGCGCACCGTTTCCACCTGCTCGGCGCGGCGCGCCTGGGCCCGCTCGCGCGCGGAGGCGTCTTCGCCGGACTGCAGGGGGGCGAAGGCGGTCTCCACCGTCCAGAGCGCCACGGACGGTTCAGCGTCGGACAAGGGCAAGAGACGGATCGGTTGGACCAGGGCGGCGACGCCTTCCAGGCCGAGGAGCGCGCCGAGCGGGGCGATGCGGGTGGCCACGCCATCCTCGTCGGCCTCCGGCTGCAGCCCCGCGTCCCACCAGGTCTCGACCAGCCTTTGAAGGAGATCGAGCCCGCGGTTCAGCCCGGCGAAGCCGTCGATCCGCACCCAGGCCTCGCACAGCCAGCAGGCGACCTCCAGGTCCTTGGCTTGGGTCGCCAGGGTCGTCTGCGCCAGCTCCTCCAGCTCCGCCCAGCTGTCCAGGCCGGCCTGGATCACCGGCTGGTCGCCGTCGGGGGTTGAGACCGCGTCGCGCTCCGCCGCGCGCGCCTCCGAGCGGAGGTCCTTCAGCCGGAAGAAGACGCCCCCGGCGCCGCCCGAGCGTAGCGCCTCGCCCGCGACGCCCTCCGGCGCGGCCAGCAGAGGCTCGAGATCGTAAGGCGTCGCGTCCAAGCCGAGTCCCCGAACCCGCAAAAGCGAATGTGCCGCGCTAGTTCCTTTACCAGCGTCTGCTAGTTGAGCGGGCGCCGCAAGGGAGGCGTTCGAGTTGCTCGACCGGGTGGGGCGTTACCGAGTCAAGGGACTGATCGGCGAAGGCGCCATGGCCGACGTCTACGAGGCGTTCGATCCGGGCATCCACCGCACCCTGGCGATCAAGATCCTCAAGCCGGAGTTTCGGCAGAACCGGGAATACGCCTCGCGCTTCCTGCGGGAGGCCAAGGCCGCAGGCGCGCTGAACCACCCCTCCATCGTCACCATCTACGACGTCGGCCAGGTGGACGGCTTCCCCTACATCGCCATGGAACTGGTGGACGGCCGCCAGCTCAACGACGTGGTGCGTGAGCGCGGCACCCTGCCGTCCGAAGAGGTGATCGCCATCGGGCTGCAGCTGGCGGAAGGCCTGCGCTACGCCCACGGCATGGGGGTCGTGCACCGCGACATAAAGCCGTCCAACATCATGCTGCTGGCCGACGGGCGCACGCTGAAGATCCTGGACTTCGGCATCGCGCGGGTGGCCGAGCCCGACCAGCCCTACGACGACGAGGAGGCGCTGAAGACCCAGATCGGCCAGGTGCTCGGCAGCCCTCGCTACATGAGCCCCGAACAGGCGCTGGGCCAGCCGCTGGACGGGCGCTCCGACCTCTTCTCCGTGGGCGTGGTGCTCTACGAGCTCATCACCGGGCAGAAGGCGTTCTCGGGCCGAAGCCCCGCTTCGCTCGCGCTGCAGATCACCCAGGAAGACCCGCCGGCGCTGTCCCAGGCGGCCTCCGACACGCCCCGCGGCCTGCAGTTCATCGTCAACAAGCTCCTGTCCAAGCGGCCGGAGCGGCGCTTCCGCGACGGTTCCCAGCTTGCCGAGGCGCTCCGGCGCGAGGCTGCAGCCTACGCCGCGGTGCGCCAGGAGGCGGAAACCAAGCGCCGCTACCTGCCGCTGCAGGTCCGGACCACCCTGCTCGTCGCCTCCATCACCGCGGCCGTGCTGTTCGCCAGCATCGCAACCGTGCTCGACCGCCAGTACGCGGCCATGCAGAACGTGGCGCTCACCTCCGGTTCGGCGGTGGCGGCGTTCGTGGCCAACAACGCCGCGCTGCGGGCCGTGGACAACGCCACCCTGCCGCCCGACCAGCGCGACTGGCTGCCGACCCAGGCCTTCGTGGAGGCCGCCGCCAGCGACCGCAACATCCTGCAGCTGACGGTGGTGGACGCGGAGGGGATCGTGCGGGGCTCCAAGTCCTCCAGCCAGCTCGGGCGCGCCTACGTGCCCCCCGAACACGAACGCCAGGTCGAGCGGCTCGGCGCGGACACGGTGACCACCACCCGCGACGGCCAGGGCTTCCGTTTCGTGCGCGCCATCACCTATGCGGGCCGCCCGTTCGGCGTGGTCGACGTGGTGCTGGACCGGGCGCAGCTCCGCTCGGCGGCGGCGCTGTCGCAGCTCCTCATGGTGCTGCTCGGCATCGTGACGCTCGGGAGCGTCGGGGCGGCGAGCTATGTGGTCGCCCGTTCGCTGGCCGCGCCCATCCGCCGGCTCAAGGCCGCGCTGACCGACGCGGCCAAGGGCGACCTCGACTTCCACATCTCTCACCAGCGCAAGGACGAGTTCGGCGAACTGTTCGACGCCTACAACGTGATGACCAGCAACCTGGAGGAGCGGCTGGCGGCGGCGGAAGGCTACGCCCTGGAGGAGACGACCGACCGCTCCGTCCCGGCCGCCCCCTCGCCCAGCGGCCGCCCCGCGCCGGCCTACGC
>CAXUCS010000417.1:0-2272 GCA_964249365.1 uncultured Caulobacteraceae bacterium
ATCTCGAGCCGATCACGGTCGGCGGCGTCACCGTCACCCGCGCCACCCTGCCCGCCAGATCGCCACCCGCCATCACACGCTCCCATTCAGACCCGCCGCCTCAAGCCCGGGCCGAGGCTTCCGGTTCCCCTTCAGCGTGGCCGTGGAGCCACGACCGCGTTGCATTGCAGCATTTTAATTGGCGCTTAACGCTGCACGCTACTATATGCCTCCTCGTCCGCTCCAGGGAGCAAACTCCTTCCACGATCGTGTTTGCGGAAGCGAAAATCGACCCTGAAAAGGGCATTCCTTGGAAGACAGACGGACTTAGAAAAGGACCTCGACCATGACCTTCCTCTCCAACGCCACCGAACGCTTCGCGACCGCGGGAACCCTTCTGCTGGCGATCCTGCCCGTGCTGGCGCTCGGCGCCCTCGGCCGCTGAACGCCGACCTCCTCCCCCGCCGGATGCGGGGGAGGAGGATGTCGTCACTCCCGCGCGCGCGCCAGGTAGTCGGCCGAGCGCATCTCCTGCAGCCGCGACACGGTGCGCTCGAACTCGAAGGCGCCGTCGCCGGCGGGGTAGAGGGCCTGCGGCTCGGCCTCCGCCAGCACCACCAGCCTGCCCTTCGCCTCGTAGAGCGCATCCACCAGCGCCACGAAGCGCGCCGCCTCGTTGCGCCGCTCCGGCCCCAGCACCGGCACGTCCTCCAGGAACACCGCGTGGAAGGTCCGCGCCATCGCCAGGTAGTCCTGCGCGCCGAGCGCCTGGCCGCACAGGCTGACGAAACTGGCCTTCAGGTAGACGCCGACCGTGTGGGGCAGGTGGACCCTGCGGCCTAGCACCTCCAGCGTCGCGCCCGTCTCTTCCGCGCCGTCCGTCAGGGCGCTCCAGAGCGCCTGGAACCGCTGCCGCGTCGAGGCGTCGGGCGGAGAGAAGTAGACCTCGGCGCCCTCCAGGCGGCCTAGGCGGAAGTCTCTCGGACCTCCGACGCACACGACCTCCATGCGCGCCTTCAGAGCCTTGATGAAGGGCAGGAACAGCTGGCGGTTCAGCCCGTCGCGGTAAAGGTCGTCCGGCGCGCGGTTGGAGGTCGCGACGATCACCACGCCCTGCGCCCACAGGGCTTCGAACAGCCGGCCGAGGATCATGGCGTCGGCGATGTCGGTGATGTGGAATTCGTCGAAGCAGAGGAGCCGCGCCCCATCCGCGATCCCATGCGCCACCGGCGGGATGGGATCGTCGCCGCGGTTCTGGCCGAAGCGGGCCCTGCGCTGGGCGGCGTCGCCCTTCCTCCAGAAGTCGATGGCGGCGTGGGTCTCGCCCATGAAGGCGTGGAAGTGCACGCGCCGCTTCCTCGCCACGGGCGCGGAGTCGAAGAACAGGTCCATGACCATGGACTTGCCCCGCCCTACCGGCCCGTGGAGATAGACGCCGCGCGGCGCCTCGCGCTTCCTGTGCATGAGCCGCAGGCCGAAGCCCGGCTCGGCCTGGGCGTTCAGCTCGCCCTCCAGCCGCGACAGCGCGTCCACGGCCGCGGCCTGCGACGCGTCAGGCGAAATGCCGCCGGCCGCGAGGCCTTGCTGGTAGGCGGACTGGACGGAAACCGGCATGGGTGGGGGTCCGCATAGCGGAGGTGGCCGCGTTGTCCACCGTCACCCCTTTCCCAGGCCGGCGCATTCGCTAGTGTCTGCGCCCCGCCGCGCGTTGCATGGACTCGCGGCCCTCCTTCGACGGTATGATCCCTATGAAGCTGACCATGGAGCGATCGGCGCTGATGAAGGCGCTGGGCCACGTCCAGAGCGTGGTGGAGCGGCGCAACACCATCCCGATCCTCTCCAACGTGCTTCTTTCGGCAGAAGGCGCGGGCGCGACCTTCTCCGCCACCGACCTCGACATGGAGATCGTGGACGAGACGGTCGCCGAGATCGGCCAGGGCGGCCAGATCACCGCGCCGGCCCACACCCTCTATGAGATCGTGCGCAAGCTGCCGGACGGGGCGGACGTGGAGCTGAAGTTCGCCGGCGACGACCCCCGCCTGTCGATCGCCACGGGGCGCTCGCGCTTCAACCTGCCGGTGCTGCCGGCCGGCGACTTCCCCGTCATGTCGTCCGATGGACTGTCGCCGGCCATCACGGTGGACACCAACGACCTGATGCGGCTGATCGACAAGACCCGCTTCGCCATCTCCACGGAAGAGACGCGCTACTACCTGAACGGGCTCTACCTCCACACCGTCAGCGACGGGGGCGAGACCAAGCTCCGTGCGGTGGCCACCGACGGCCACCGCAC
>CAXUCS010000417.1:2289-2614 GCA_964249365.1 uncultured Caulobacteraceae bacterium
ATACATGCGGGTGATCCCGCGCGACAACGCCAAGGTGGTGCTGGTCGACAACGCGCTGTTCGCCGACGCGGTGGACCGCGTCGCGACCATCTCGGCGGAGAAGTCGCGCTCGGTGAAGCTGGCCATCGAGCCCGGCCGCCTGGTGCTCACGGTGCGCAACATGGAGGCCGGCCAGGCGGTGGAGGAGGTGGAGATCGACTACGACGGCGACAGCTTCGAGATCGGCTTCAACGCCCGCTACCTCCTGGACGTGTGCGGCCAGATCACCGGCGAGGGCATGGAGCTGCGCTTCGCAGACCCCGCCTCCCCCACCCTGGTGCTGGAC
>CAXUCS010000418.1:0-2613 GCA_964249365.1 uncultured Caulobacteraceae bacterium
GGGCCGCGCCCCAGCCCGCGACCTCGGCTACGGGAGCCGCCCCCGGCACGGCCGCCAACGCCGCCGGGCCGTGAGTCGCGCGCCCAACCAGCCGCTGCAGCCCTGGAGCTGGATCGGCCTGCCGCTCCTTCTCTGCCTCATCGCCGCCGTGGTGCTCGCGACGCCGCTCCGGGTCTTCGGGCTGCGGCTGCCCGAGCCGGTCTTCCCGCTGGTGCTGGCCTTCGCCTGGCCGGTGATCCGCCCCTCGCTGCTCGGCCCGTTCGCGCTGCTGTTCGCCGGGCTGTTCCTGGACCTCGTCTGGGGTGCGCCGGTCGGACTCTGGGCCCTGTCGCTGCTCCTGGTCTACGGCGGCGCGCAGCTCGGCCGCAGCCTGATGACCGGTCGCAGCGCACCGGCGCTGGCCCTGTGGTATCTGTCGCTGACCGCCTTCGCCTTCGCCGCCGCCTACCTCTTCACCACGCTTCGCGCCCACGTCCAGCCCAACGTGCTCGGCGCAGTGTTCCAGTTCGCCGCCACCCTCGCCCTCTTCCCCTTCGCCCGCCACCTGATCGACCGGTTCGAGGACGCCGACATCCGCTTCCGCTGAGGCGCAGTTTCGCCTCACCTCCGTGCGAGTAGCCCGACGCCGTGAGCCAGCCCCACATCTACTTCGACGAGGTGAACGAGCGGCAGGGGACCTTCCACCGCCGCTCCGTCCTGCTCGGCGGCTTCGCCGGCCTGGGGCTGACCGCGCTCGGCCTCAGGCTTTCCCAGCTCCAGGTGGCGGATGCCGGCCGCTACCAGACGCTCTCGGCGTCCAACCAGTTCAACTTCCGCCTGGTGCCGCCGCCCCGAGGGCTGATCCTGGACCGGAACGGCGCGGAGATCGCCTCCAACCGGCCGGAGTTCTCCATCCTCCTCCAGCGCGACGTGGTGGAGGACGTGGAGGGGACCATCGACAAGGTGGCCGAGCTGATCCCCATCACCGACGCCCGCCGCCGCCAGATCGCCCGCGACATCGCCGAGGCGCCGCGCGCCCAGCCCGTCGCCATCGCCACCGACCTGACCTGGGACGAGTTCTCGCGCGTCAACGTGCGCGCGCCCGAGCTCCCCGGCGTGACCGCCGAGATGGGCGAGGCGCGTTTCTACCCCTACCCCGGGGCCTTCGCCCACGTGATCGGCTATGTCTCCAGGGTCTCGGCCGACGACCTGAAGGCGGAGGGCGACACCGACAACCCGCTCCTGCATCATCCGGGCTTCCGCATCGGCAAGCAGGGGGTGGAGAAGGCGCTGGACCTGCAGCTCAGAGGGCGAGCGGGCGGCAAGAAGGTGGAGGTGGACAGCGTCGGTCGGGTGATCCGGCAGGATCCGGACGGCGACATCCGCGCCACCCCCGGCTCGACCGTCACCCTGACGCTGGACGCCGACATCCAGAACCGTGCACTGCAGGTGTTCGGCGAAGATGCGGGCGCGGCGGTGATGATGGACTGCCGGACCGGCGACGTGCTCTGCCTCGTCTCCGCGCCGAGCTTCGACGCCAACGCCTTCGTGAAGGGGGTGGACGGCTCCACCTACGCGGAGCTCGCCAAGTTCGAGCGCAAGCCGCTCTTCAACAAGGCGCTGACGGCGACCTACGCCCCAGGCTCGACGTTCAAGACCATGGTGACGATGGCCGCGCTGGAGCATGGCTACGACCCAAAAACGGTTCACGTCTGCAATAAGGGGTGGACGCTAGGCAATCACACCTTCCACTGTGACGCTGCACATGGCGCATTAGACATGCGCGGCGCCATCAAGATCTCTTGCGACGTGTACTTTTTCCAAGTCGCAATGGCGGTCGGCTCAGACAAGATCGCGGCGGCAGCTCGGAAGTTCGGCTTGGGAGCTATCTACGACATCGGCATCCCGGGCCAGAAGCGCGGCATCGTGCCTGACACCGCCTGGAAGGCCGCACATGTCCCTCATGATCCGAGATGGCACCCAGGCGACACGCCCAGCATGGGGATAGGCCAAGGCTATGACGCGGTGAACGCGCTGCAGCTCTGCACCATGGTCTCGCGCATCGCCAACGGCGGCAAGGCGGTGAGCCCCCGCCTGATCCACCAGGTCGGCGACCAGATCACCCCGCCCGGCGACACCGCCGGCCCGATCGACGTCAGCCCCGACCACGTCCGCTTCGTGCAGTCGGCCATGATCGGGGTCTGCAACGAGCCGGGGGGTACGGCCTTCAACTCCGGCGCGGGCAAGCTGAACCTCGGCCCCATCCTGATGGGGGGCAAGACCGGCACCGCCCAGTTCCACAACTATGCGGCCGGCGGGCATGGGGTGCACGGCACCCACGGCGCCTACGACCAGCGCGACCATGCCTGGTTCGTCTGCTTCGCCCCCGCGGACAGCCCGCGCTATGCGCTGGCGGTCCTCACCGAACACGGCGGCATGGGAGCGGAGGCCTCCGCCCCCAAGGCGCGCGAGATCATGAAGATGGCGCTCATGAAGGACCCCGAGGTCCGCGCCCGCATCGAGCAGCCGCTCGACGCGCCTCTACCCGTCCAGCCGCTGACGCCACCCGCGCCGGAGAGCGCGACGTGACCGCTCCAGAAGCCCTTCCCCCTCGACGGGGGAAGGGTTGGGATG
>CAXUCS010000419.1:0-1298 GCA_964249365.1 uncultured Caulobacteraceae bacterium
CCTTGGAGTACGATCCTGAGCCGCCCTTCGATGCCGGCACGCCGGAGGCGGCCGGTCCCGCGGCGACCGGCGCCGTGCTGGCCATGATGAGCCAGGTAAAGGCGGTCGCGGCGACGGCCGCGAAGGCGGCCGCCGCCTCGGCGGCCCGGCCCCGCCAGACCTCCTCGCCCGTGGCGGGATCGGGGGAGCGGAGCTCCGGCCCGCGCCCTTCGCGCCAGCGGCCGTCGATGTAGAGGTTCTGGGTCATGGTCTCACGGCGCGACGCGGACGGGGTCGCCGTCGCGGATCTGCAGCGCGTCGGCCGCCCTCTGCCCCATTTCCGCCTCGTCCTCGCTCAGGTGGACGGGCGCGCGGACGGCGCGAAAGGCGGTCACGCTGTCGTGCGACAGGAGGCGTGGCGGACCCTCCACCGCCTCCACCACCCGGGCGCGGCGCACGCGGCTGCCCTTTACGGTGATGATGTCGTCGCGGCGGCAGGCGACGGTGGGGCCTGCGTCGAAGATGTCGACCAGGTTCTGCGGGCGGAAGCCTTCGCGGGCCAGCATGGCGCGGGCGGCCTCGCCGTCGCGGTGCACGCGCCCGACCGACTCGCGCACGTGGTCGGGCAGGAGCTCCAGATAGATCGGGTGGCGGGGCGCGAGGTCCAGGATGAACTGGCCGTCGGTGGAGGCGCTCATCAGGTCGGCCCGGTCGAACGGCAGGCGGAAGAAGCGGCAGCCGACCGTCTCCCAGAACGGGCAGGTCCCGTCCTCGTCGAACCAGCCGCGAAGCTCGGCCAGCACCATGTCGGAGAAGCGTTCCGGCTCGGCGGCGATCAGCATGTAGCGGGACTGGGCCAGGAGCCGTCCCGCGCCGCCGGAGCGGCGCTCCGGCCGCAGGAACAGCGAGCCGACCTCGGTCCAGCCGGAGCACTCGTTGACCAGCACCAGCGCGGAATGGTCGAAGCGGGTCTTGGTGGCGGAGGAGAACTGGGCGAGCGTCACCACCCGGAAGGAGAAGAAGGGCCGCTTCAGCCCCACCGCCGCCTTGACGCCGGCCACGCCCTCGACCCGCCCGGTGCCTGCGTCCTCCAGCACGAGCGTGTACCAGGCCTCGAGCGGGGCGACGGCGCCGCTGAACCCGTCGGCCGACATGCCGAGGCGGTCGCGCAGCGTCGCCTCGTCCTCCGGCAGGGGCAGGATGGAGGTGATGCTTTCACCCTGCTCGATCGGCAGGAGGGTCACAAACGCCTTGCCCCGCGCGTTGGGGTCGCCGAGCGGCAGGCGCCAGACCTTCAGCTTGTAGACCTTGCCCGAGGA
>CAXUCS010000419.1:1308-2610 GCA_964249365.1 uncultured Caulobacteraceae bacterium
GCAGCGTCGCCTCGTCCTCCGGCAGGGTGGTGAAGCCGCGGCCGGACAGGACGGCGAGCTCGGCCATCGCCTCGTAATCGTCGGGCCCCGCGGGCCGCACCACCAGCATGGGCCAAGCTGTAGCGGAGGGGCGGACGGGGGTGAACCCCGCCGGCCCCTCGGCCTCGCGCCTCAGGCCAGGCGGCGCGCGCGGACCGCGCACCAGCGGTAGAGCCCCGCCGCGACCGCGGCGCAGACCAGGAGGCCCAGCGGAGCGGCGAGCCGGGCGAAGCCCTCGCCCACCAGCGCCAGGGGCTCGCCCTTGCCCGTTCCCACGATCAGGCCGGCGAGCGCCACACCCCAGAGGCTCTCCCCCACGATCAGGCCGGACGCGAGGAGAACGCCCAGCCGCTTGGCCTGCTCGGTGCGAAGGCCGCCGCCCGGGAGGCGGTCGGCCCAGCGGTCGTAAAGGGCGCCCACCACCGACCCCACCACCACGAAGGCGGTGGTGGAGGAGGGCAGGTAGATGCCCAGACCTACCGCCAGCGGCGGCACCGACCAGCGCCCGGTGGCGCGCAACGCTTCGTCCAGGGCGATCAGGGCGCCGCCGACCAGCACCCCCACGCCCAGCAGCGTCCAGTCGAGCTTGCCGGTGATCACGCCCTTCGCCAGGGCGGAGATCAGGGTGGCCTGGGGCGCGGGAAGCGCGCCCGGCAGCGGCGGCCCGCCGAAGTGGGGTGCGCCCGCGAAGCCGTAGGCGTGGTTCAGGAGGTCGATCACCGGCGGGATCACCAGAGACCCCATCAGGACTCCGACCACCAGCGCCACCTGCTGGCGCCAGGGGGTGGCGTCCACCAGCTGGCCGGTCTTGAGGTCCTGGAGGTTGTCGTTGGCGATGGTGGCCACGTTCAGGAGGATGGCGGTGACGAAGAGGGCGAAGGCGACCAGCGCCGTCTGGCCCCCTGGCCCGGTCGCCCGCCCCGCCACCAGGAGGAGGAGCGCTCCGGCGCCGAGCACCGCCAGGATGGCGAGGCCCGAGACCGGGCTGTTGGAGGAGCCGATCAGCCCGGCCATGAAGCCGCACACCGCCGCCACCAGGAAGCCCGCCACCACGATGTAGACGACGGCCGCGGCGACCAGCGGAACGGTGAGCGCCGCCAGTGCGCCGCCGTGCAGGAAGGCCGCGAGCAGCGCCGCGATGGGCACGGTCATCAGGAGCACGACCAGGCCGACGACCGTGATGGGGATGTCGCGCTCGCTCCTGGGGATCTCGCCGCCGCGCCCGCCCGCGCGAGTTCGCTGCTCGAGTATGTCGGTCAGTGC
>CAXUCS010000420.1:0-2609 GCA_964249365.1 uncultured Caulobacteraceae bacterium
CGTGGGCGCCAACGCTGCGAGCTTCGCCCAGGAACTCCTGAACGAGACGGCCCGGCTGAACCAGATCATCGCGCGGGTGGCCGGGGCGTTCGGGGTCAGGGTCCCGCCCACGGTGGCGCAGCTGGTGAACCAGCTGAACCCGGTCCGCTACATGGGCGACGTCGCCCGCGCGCTGCAGAGCTTCGCCTCCGGCGCCATCTACGTCCTGGTCTACCTCGGCTTCCTGATCGCCTCGCGCCAGGGCGCCCAGCGCAAGGCGGCGGCGCTGTTCCCTTCGAAGTCCGAACGGGCGGGCGCGACGGAGGTGTTCTACCGCATCCGGGACTCCATCCAGCGCTACCTCTGGATCCAGACGGTGACCGGGCTGATGATCGCGGGCGCGTCGGCGGTGGCCATGTACGCGCTGCAGCTGCCGAACGCGCTGTTCTGGTCTTTCCTGATCTTCATCTTAAGCTTCGTGCCGGTGATCGGCGGCGCGATCGGCAGCGTGCTGCCGCCGCTCTTCGCCCTGGTGCAGTTCCCTACGCTCTGGCGGGCGGTGGTCCTGTTCATCGCCCTGCAGGCGATCGGCTTTATGGTCGGCAACGTGCTGCAGCCGCGCATGCAGCGCGACAGCCTGAACATCGACCCGGTCGTGGTCCTGCTCAGCCTCGGTCTCTGGGGCGCGCTGTGGGGCCTGCCCGGCATGTTCCTGTCCACGCCGCTGACGGTGACGGGCATCACCATCCTGGCCCAGTTCGAGGGGTCGCGCTGGATCGCCATCCTGCTGTCCGGCGACGGCTCGCCCGAGGGGGTGTCGCCGCGACGTCCCGCAGAGACGCCGAGCCTGGCCACGCCGGCCCACGCCTGATCCAGCGCCAAGCTGGTTCACGGACACGTTACGGAAGAAAGCTTCGGCAAACCCTTCGCTTATCCAGGCCAGACCTTATCTAGTTCGTACGCCGGACATCCCCCCTCGTCCGGCGGGCGCCCGCGACCCGTCCCCCAAGCTGCGGGCGTCACTGAACGTTCCAACCGACTCCCCCCGTCGGTGGAACATGCGCCGCCGGACCCCCCGTCCGGCGGCGTATCCGTTTGTGGGGCCTGCCCCGCCACTGCCCAGGTTGATCCGCCGCGACGGGAGGTCCATCCTATGCGGCCGGGCAGGATGTTGCGCGCGCATGTACGACGACGAAATCGACGTTCCGCTACGCGCGGAGCTTCGGCAAGCTTTCACCCTGGCGCTGCAGCAGTCCACGCTGAAGGACGACGAAATACGCTTCGTCGAGCAGGTCGCCGACGACCTCGTCCCCGACGAACTGCCCGACCTCGGCCTGGAGGACCTGGCCGCCACCCTGGCGCGGTTCTGGCGCTTCGCCGAATCGGGCGACGCCGCCGCCCCGCGGGTCCGCCTCGGCGGGCTGAAGGGAGCGGACGGGCGCGACCTCCCGGTGGACGTCCTGGAGGTCGCGCAGCCGGACGCGCCCTTCCTGGTGGACAGCGTCATGGGCGCCCTCGCCGCCGGCGGCTACGAGGTGCGGGCCATGTTCCACCCGGTGGTCCGGCCGACGCTCGCCGCGGAGCCTGGCGACCGGTCGCTCATCCTGGTGCTGCTCGCGCCGGTCGGGGAAGATCGCGGGGACGCGCTGCTGCGGGAGGTCGAGCGGACGCTCCGGGACGTGCATGTCGCGGTGGCGGACTTCGCCGGGCTGAGGGCGCTGGCGGCGCGCACCGCCGACGCGCTCGAGGCCGTCGGCGCCCGCTCAGGCCGGCAGGGCGTGGAGGAGTATGTCGCCTTCCTGCGCTGGCTCACGGCGGAGCGGTTCGTCTTCCTCGGCGCGCGCGTCTATGAATATCCCCGCCTGGCGGACGGCGGCTATGCCGCGGAGGAGCCGGTGTTCGACCCGGACGCCTCCCTCGGCCTCCTGCGCGACCAGGCGCTGGCCGTGCTGCGCCGGGCCAGCGAACCGGCCATCCTGACTGCCGAACTCGCCCGCTACCTGGAAGAGTCGCCGCCGGTGGTCGTGGCCAAGTCCACGCTCCGCTCCCGCGTCCACCGCCGCGGCCAGATGGACTACATCGGCGTGAAGCGCTTCGACCTGGACGGGCGCGCCATGGGCGAGGTGCGGTTCGTCGGCCTCTTCACCGCGGAAGCCTATGAGGCCCCGGCCGCCGACCTGCCGCTGGTGCGGCGCAAGGTGGAGACGGTGCTCCGGCGCGGCGGGGGCAATCCCAGCGCCCACAGCGGCAAGCGGCTGCGCTACATCGTCGAGACCTTCCCGCGCGACGAGCTGTTCCAGATCGGGGAGGACGACCTCCACCGAATCGCGCTCGGCGTGCTGCACCTCTACGACCGGCCGCGGGTGCGGCTGTTCGCGCGCACCGATCCCTTCGACCGGTTCGTCTCCGTGCTCATGTACCTGCCGGGCGAGCGCTACAGCTCCGAGGTGGAGACCAGGGCGGGCGAGATGCTGGCGCAGGCCTGGGGCGGCCACGTCTGGGCCGTCGCCCCCACCCTGACCAGCCCGCCGCTGGCGCGGGTGGCCTACACCCTGGCGGTGCAGCCGGGCGAACATCCCGAGCCGGCCCTGCGCGCGCTGGAGGCGGAGATCACGGAGCTGGTGCGCACC
>CAXUCS010000421.1:0-2602 GCA_964249365.1 uncultured Caulobacteraceae bacterium
ACTCTTGGCCGCGAGTTCGGCCAAGCCGCCGGAACTCGGCAGACGGGAGACAACCAGCGTCATGACCAGGGTCGCGAGCGCGCAGGCGCCCACCGCCCGCCAGGGGATCGGCAGGCTGACCCCGCCCCGCTGCAGCGCCACGGAGGCGGCCGCGCCGAGCGCGTAGCTGGCGGTGGTCGCCCACATGGCGCCGTCCAGGCCGAAGCGCGGGATGAGCACGAGCGTCAGGGCGAGGTTGGCGAGCGCGGGCAGGCCGATGGCCAGGAGCTGGCGCACCGTGCGCCTCCCGAGCGTGAAGGCGGTGTTCAGGTATTGCGAGGTCAGGCCGTAGAAGAGGCCGCTGAGCGCGATCCAGGGCGTCACCCGCGCGGCGTCGTGGCGGAGCGCGGGCCCGACCATCAGGGCGGCCAACGGGTGGGCGACGAGCGCGAGGCCGGCGGCGGCAGGGAAGCCCACCAGCACCATGAAGCCGGCCTGCTCGCGCGCCACCCGGTCCAGCGCCGCTTGGCCGCCACGCTCCAGCGCCGCGATGCAGGCGGGAAAGCCGGCCATGCCGAGCCACAGGAAGAGCACGTCCAGCGTGCGGTTCGAGAGGCTGTAGCCGGCGTGGTAGGCGCCCACCGTCGCCTCGTCCATGTAGGCGGCGAGCACGAAGCGGTCGGTGGTGGCGAGCGCCAGGCCCATCAGGAGGCTGAGCGAGATCGGCAGGCCGTAGAGGGCGTAGCGGCGCAAGCGCTCCGCCTCGAAGCGTCCGGCGCGGGCCGGGCGGAGCTCGCTGCGGAGCGCGAAGGGGAGGCAGGCGGCGCTCGCCAAGCCGACGCCAAGGAGCGGCGCGGCGCCCCCGAGATGGATCCGGGCGAACAGGGCGCCGAGCGCGAAGCCGCCGCCGGTCGCGGCCATGTCGAAGAGGGCGTAGCCCTTGACCTCGCCGGCGGCGCGTCGGCGCTCCTGCGCCATCTTCAGGAGGCTTCGCGCCACGGTGCACACGAGCCCGACCTCCACTGCCAGCTTCAGGGGCGCTCGGAGCGGCAGCGCCAGCAGCAGAAGGGCCGCGAGCAGGGGGACGGCGGCCGCGACAACGGCGAAGGCGCGGTAGAGGGTGGCGTAGAGCCCGCTCCGACCCGCCTCATCCTCGGCGGCGTAGAAGCGCGCCATGGCCGACTCGATCCAGACGAAGAGGCAGGTGTAGGCCACGCTGGTGACCGAGAAGGCCAGGGCGTAGTCGCCGTACTGCGCGGGCGACAGCAGGCGCGTGAAGACCACGATGGCGCCGAAGCCCGCCACCGCCTGCACCAGATTGACCGGCAGGTAGCCGAGGACGCCCTTCCAGAACATCGCGGCCCCGCGCCCTAGCGCACCGCTTCGCCGTCGCCCATCAGGCGCGGCAGGGTCATGAGGAGGACGTAGAGGTCGAGCCAGAACGACTGGCGCTCGATGTAGTCGACGTCGAGCTCCACCCGGCGGCGCACCTCCTCGGCGGTGTGGACGGGGCCGCGCGAGCCGTGGATCTGAGCCCAGCCGGTGATGCCGGGCTTCATGCGGTGGCGCCAGGCGTACTCGGCCACCAGCCGCGCGCTGTCCTCGCCCGCCGTCCTCATTCCGATCGGGTGGGGGCGGGGGCCGACCAGCGACATCTGGCCGGACAGCACGTTGAAGAACTGCGGCAGCTCGTCCAGGCTCGTGTTGCGGATGAAGCGGCCGACCCGGGTGACCCGGTCGTCGTTCAGCGCCACCTGGCGGGCTCCGGCCTGATCGGTCGCCTCCGCCCGCATGGAGCGGAACTTCCAGACCGTAATCTCCTCGTTGTTGAAGCCATGTCGGCGCTGGCGGAACAGCACGGGGCCGGGACTGTCCAACCGCACCAGGAGCGCGATCAGGGCCATCAACGGCAGGGCGGGGATCAGCAGCAGGCTGGCGAAGACGATGTCCTGCACCCGTTTGGCGAGCTGGCGGCCTTCCCGCGCCCGCATGCCGCTGGCGCTCAGGGAGGCGCGGGCGAGCCAGCCGAGCGTGGTTGAACGGCTCTGGGGGTCCTCGCCGTCCAGCAGGAGGCAGAGATCATTGGGCAGCACGTGCAGCCGTTCGATCAGCTCGGCGGTGCGCGCCGGTCCGGCGGCGCTCACCGTCAGGACGATCCGATCCACATAGGGCAGGATGCGATGGTGCAGCAGCGCCTGCGTGTCGCCGAGCACCGGCACGCCGTGAACGCTCGGCGCGATCCGGTCGGAGCGGTCGTCGAAGACGCCGAGCACCGCCACCTCGCGAGTGTGGAGCGCCGTCGCGACCAGGCGCCGGGCGTTCTCCGTGGCGCCCACGACCAGGATGTTGGGCGTGAGCCGGCCCTCGCGCCGCCATCGGCGCACGAGAACGACGGCGCCCCCATGGATCGCCGCAAGCAGGCCGGCCGCTGAGGCGGTCCAGGGCAGGCAGGCCGACGCGAGCGGGGCGAAGAAGACGGCGAAGAGCCGAAGGACGACCGCACCGGCCGCTACGGCGCCGGCCGCGCGGACCACCGCAAGCACCCTGCGCCACCGGCCGTCGAAGAAGTCTCCCGCGCCCGGCAGGAGGGCGAAGGCCGAGAGGCTGGCCAGCATCGCCGCCC
>CAXUCS010000422.1:0-2600 GCA_964249365.1 uncultured Caulobacteraceae bacterium
ACCGACGACGAGGGGCGCCAGGGCTGGGTGTCGTCGAGGCTGCTGACGAAGTGAGAGGCTCCCGGCGCGCAGGCGTCGTGTCGAAGCCAATCGCGCTCGGTTCTCCGGTGAGAGGCGCCGCTCAGGTTCTACAACCGCAGCTATAGGGTCGGAAGCACGGATTGGCTCAGCTCCGGCAACTCTCCCTCCTGCGATGTCTGCTGTGCGGCCCGGGGCGATGGGTCCGCTCGGCCGCCAGCAGCGGACATTTGTGGCCTGTCGGCGGGGCTTGGAACGCCATCTGAATGTCGCTTGTCGGGCTGAAGGTCAGAGTTCGAAACGGGCGCAGCGTTATCTGTTCGCGCTGAGCAGGGTGGCGAACGTGCAGCCCAAAGGATAACGTCAGGCGTGAAGTCTTGCGCCAACACGCAGTTGGGCATGACCTGCGGCGGAGGTTACCGGCCATGCGCACCCTGCTCTTGGCAGCCGCGATGCTAGCGCTCCTCGCGCCGGCTGTTCGCGCTGAGACTTACGATCTGCCGGCCACACCTGAGACGGTGGCCTGGGGCAACTATGACGCGGCGGCCAAGCCGGTGCTGACTATCCGATCGGGCGACACGGTCGTGTTCCACACCCTCCTAACCTCCAGCCCGCCAGTGCTGGAGAAGGCGGGCGTGCCGCCAGGCGAGGTGGAGCAGAGTCTGCGGACGGTGTTCGACCGAGTTCCTCAAAAGGACCGCGGTCCTGGCGGCCACATCCTGAATGGCCCGGTCGCGATCAAGGGTGCGCAACCCGGCGACGTCCTGGAGGTGCGTATCCTTAAGATCGATCTCGCCATCCCGTACGCCTACAACGCCTTTCGCTACGGCGTCGGATTCCTCACCGACGACTATCCCTATGCCAAGATCAAAATCATCCCGCTGGACGCCTCAGCTGGAGTGGCGCACTTCGCTCCGGGGGTAGACGTGCCGCTCCATCCGTTCTTCGGCAGTATGGGCGTCGCCCCGCCCGCAAGTTTTGGCCGATACGACTCTACGGCGCCCACCATCAGCGGGGGCAACATGGACGATCCTTCGCTGACAGCAGGTACAAGCGTCTTCCTGCCCGTCTTTGCGCCGGGTGGGCTCTTCGAAGTTGGCGACGGCCACGCCGGCCAGGGTGACGGCGAGGTGGACATCACCGCCATGGAAACCTCACTCGTCGGCACCCTGCAGTTCGTGCTCCACAAGGGCGGCCCAAAGCTACAGTACCCACGCGCGGAGACACCGGACGCCTATATCGCCGAGGGTTTCGATGATGACCTCAGTCGTGCGACGAGAAAGGCCCTCATGAACATGATCGACTTTCTGGAGACTGCGAAGCATATGGACCGTGACGAGGCTTATATGCTCTGCAGCGTAGCGGGCAATGTGGTAGTAACCGAACTCGTCGACCGCAACAAAGGCGTCCACGTCGTTATGCCTAAGTCCGTTTTTACGCGCTGAAGCTGCCGCCCGAGCCTCTTCATCGTCGCCGGGGGTGAGCGCGGGTCGCCCGCGGTCCTTGGGTTTGTCACTTGGCGATGTCCGCTCGGCGGTGCTGGCGACAGGTCCGCTCTGCCTTCAGCACCGGCCTCTCGCGGGCTCAAAGCGCCCTGGTTTAGGCCAACTGTGATGTCGCTTCCGGGAAGGCGTCGAGGGTCCGTTCTGGGCGCAGAGCCCGGGTGAAAGGCCCTGCCCCTACTCGCTGACGTGGGCGCCGGACGGCGAATCCTGTGGGTAGCCGGGGGGCGGATCAGCGCACGCGAACGAGACAGTCGAGGGAGATCATAGTTTCCGGTTCGGTTTCCAGATTGTCGGCGAACACGATCCGGTAGGTGCCAGCGACGGGGAAGGCCCGCGCCGGCTTTCCGTCGACGGCGCCGAGTTGACGCGAAGGATGTAAGGAGAGGCGGCGAACGCCGGGTCGGAAGGGCGCATAGTGATCCTGCTCGTCCACGAGGAAGGCCCACCTAGCGCCTCGCACCACGGCCAGGCTGCCGATCCGGCGGTCCATGTCAGCCGGTATCGTGATGTCGATCCGGTCTCGCCCTGTCCTGCAGACCAACCCTTTAGGGTCGGTCTGACCGGCGGCCAGGGCGATCAGGGCGGCGAGAACGATCATCGTGGGCCTAGAACTGTATGTGCAGGTGCGGTGGCGAGCCCTCGTCGATGACGACGTGGCCGCCGGCGTCCCGGGCCGCCTTGACCAGGGCGGCCTTTTCTTCCGTGCTGAGCCCGATCTTGCGGAAGTCCACCGCCGTCGCAACCAAGTGGCTGCTGATGTAGCGGTGCTGGCCGACCTGGCGACGTATCACCTGCGCCATGTCGACGATGGTCTCTTCCCGCGACTTACGCGTCGCCCGATCCTTCAGGAACACCGCGTGGATCTCCGTGAGGGCCGCCTTGTCCTTGTAGATGTTCCACTCCGGACCGACGAACTTGCCGTACATGGCGGCGGCCTGCTCGTCCGGGCCCCGGTAGGCGCTGGTGACCACCAAGTCTTTACCCGTCGCTTGGTAAAAGGCGGCGGCGACCCTAGCCACGTAAGAGTCCGTTTGAGAATGGATCAGTTGGTGATGCGGCGTAGGAGGAGGCTTCCCA
>CAXUCS010000423.1:0-2600 GCA_964249365.1 uncultured Caulobacteraceae bacterium
ACGACCAGGAGATCGCCAACGCCCGGCGCGGAGTCGCGACCGGTTTCACCCAGCCGCGCCCGACGGTGGAGGTGGTGCTGGCGGTGGCCCGTAAACAGGCCGCCACGCCGGCCGACCAGGGCCCGCTGATGGCCCCCTTCGCCGCCCTGCCGCCGTCCATCCCGCCCGCTGAGGCCGCGGCGCTGAAGGCGCAGGCGCTCCAGGCGGTCACCGCGCAGGTGAAGCCGGCCCAGGCGCGGCTGGTGAGCTTCCTCCAGGACGAGTACCTGCCCCATGTCCGCGCGAGCCTCGCCGCCCGCGACCTGCCGAACGGGGCGGCCTACTACAGCTGGCGGGTGCGGGAGGACACCACCACCGACCTGACCCCAGACCAGATCCACGCGGTCGGGCTGTCGGAGGTGGCGCGCATCAGGAAGGAGATGGAGGCCCTGATCGCCTCCACCGGCTTCAAGGGCAGCTTCCAGGACTATCAGCACGAACTCCGCACCGACCCGAAATACTACGCGAAGACGCCCGAGGAGCTGTTGCAGCGCTCCGCCCTCTTCGACAAGGAGACGGACAAGCAGCTGCCGCTGTTCTTCAATACCCTGCCGCGCCTGCCCTTCACCGTCGAGGCGATCCCGGCGGAGAGCGCGGAGGGCGCCACCACCGGCTATTACGAACAGGGCAGCCCGGCGCTGGGGCTGGCGGGGACCTACCGGGTCAACACCACCCACCTCGACCAGCGGCCGATCTACGAGATCCCGGCCCTGTCGCTGCACGAGAGCGCGCCCGGCCACCACGTCCAGATCGCGCTCGCGCAGGAACGCACGGACCTCCTGCGCTTCCGCCGCGACGCCTACCTCGTCGCCTATGCGGAGGGCTGGGCTCTTTATTCCGAGCACCTCGGCGTGGAGATGGGCCGCTACCGCACGCCCGAGGAGAACTTCGGCCGCCTGTCCTACGAGATGTGGCGGGCCTGCCGGCTGGTCGCCGACACCGGCATCCATTGGCTGCGCTGGTCGCGGGCGGAGGCGCGCCAGTGTTTCGTGGAGAACACCGCGCTGTCGCCCAAGAACATCGAGGTCGAGCTCGACCGCTACATCAGCTGGCCGGGCCAGGCGCTGGCCTATAAGATCGGGGAACTGCGCATCCGGGCGCTGCGGGCCAGGGCGGAGGCCGCGCTCGGGCCGCGGTTCGACGTGCGCCGCTTCCACGACGCGGTGCTGCTGGAAGGCCCGCTGCCGCTGGACATACTGGAACGCCACATCGACGGATGGATCGCCGCGGAGAGGACGCGCCCGGCGACGTAGCGCGAGGCGTGGATGTGACGGCCCAGCCCGAGGGCGCCGCCCGCGCTCCTGCGGCGCTGGCCCCTCAGCGCCGTCCGAACAGTCGTTCCAGATCGCCGAGCTTCAGCTCGACATAGGTCGGGCGGCCGTGGTTGCACTGGCCCGAGTGGGGCGTCGCCTCCATCTGGCGGAGGAGCGCGTTCATCTCCGCTGCGGTGAGGCGGCGGCCCGCCCGCACGCTGCCGTGGCAGGCCATGGTTCCGCAGACCGCGGCCAGACGTTCCTTCAGCGAGAGCGCGGCGCCCGTCTCGGCCAGGTCGTCGGCGATGTCGCGCACCAGGCCGGCCACGTCCGTGTCGCCGAGGAGCGCGGGCGTCTCGCGCACCAGCACCGCGCCGGGGCCGAACGCCTCCACCACCAGGCCGAGTTCGGCCAGTTCGTCGGCGCGACCCGCGATCCGATCCGCCTCCACAGGGTCGAGCTCGACCACCTCGGGCAGGAGGAGCGCTTGGCGGGCGACCGCGCCGCCGGCCGTCTCCGCCTTCATGCGCTCATAGACCAGCCGTTCGTGAGCGGCGTGCTGGTCCACCACCACCAGCCCGTCGCGCGTCTGGGCCACGATGTAGGTCTCGTGCAGCTGCGCCCGCGCGGCGCCGAGAGGGCGATCCAGCGGATCGGCCGCCTCGCCCCACGGAGCCGCGTCCGGCTCCGTCTCCTCCACCCGGGCAGAGACCTCCGCCACGCCGGGCAGGGGCGCGGCGAGCATGGGGGCCTGGGCCGCCCATATTCCCTGCCCGCTCCACCCCGCCGCCGACGGTGGAGGCGTGTAGCCGCCCCGGGGCCAGGGGCCGGCGCCGCTTCCGCCGAGCGGGCGGAAGCTCCCGAGCGTGTCGGTCGCCACCGTGGTGGAGGCGCGGTGGCCCGCACCCGCCAGCGCGTGGCGCAGCGCCCCCACGATCAGGCCCCGCACCAGCGCGGGATCGCGGAAGCGCACCTCCGCCTTGGCCGGGTGGACGTTGACGTCCACCTCTTTGGGGTCGAGCTCGACATAGAGCACCGCCACCGGGTGGCGGTCGCGATGGAGGACGTCGGCATAGGCGGCGCGGAGCGCCCCGGACAGAAGCCGGTCCTTCACCGGGCGCCCGTTGACGAACAGGTACTGGTGGCCCGCATTGCCGCGCGAATAGGTCGGCAGCCCCGCGAAGCCGGAGAGCCGCACCCCGTCGCGCACCTGGTCGAGCTCCACCGCATTGTCGCGGAACTCGCGCCCCAGCACCGCCGCCAGCCGCGCCCGCCCGCCCCACCGGCCGGCGGAGCCCGCCGCCGCCG
>CAXUCS010000424.1:0-2586 GCA_964249365.1 uncultured Caulobacteraceae bacterium
GCCGCGGACCCTGGCCATCGAACCTCCCCGGTCTGATCTAGCGCCTCGCCACCCCCGCCCGCCAGGCGGAGAGCCGATGGATGCCGACTCGCGGCGGCCGGGCCGGCCTTTGGACGCGCACGGCTCGCAAGCGGACTTGGATCATGCAAGCTGGGGGGATGGCTCCAACGATCACCGCTCTCAGGCAGTCCCCTGACCGTGGCCGGGGGTTGGCCCGCGACATGGCCGTGCGCTGGGCGTTGGAGGAGGTCGGCCAGCCCTACGACGTTCGCCTTCTCTCCTTCGCGGAGCTGAAGCAGCCCGCACACCGCGCGCTTCAGCCGTTCGGCCAGATACCGACCTACGAGGACGGCACGCTCATCCTGTTCGAGTCGGCGGCGATCGTGCTGCACATCGCCGAGCGCCACGCCGGCCTGCTGCCCGCTTCCGGCGAGGCGCGCGCCCGCGCGATCGCCTGGATGTTCGCGGCGAAGAGCACGATGGAGCCGCCGATCGTGGAGCGCAGCATGGCGGTGCTGCTGGAAAGCGGTAAGCCGTGGCACGCGGAGCGCCTCCTGATGCTCGAGGATCGCGTCCGGGTCCGGATGGACGAGCTCTCGCGCCACATGGGCGAGCGGGAATGGCTCGACGGTGCGTTCAGCGCCGGCGACCTCCTGATGGTGACGGTGCTGCGCCGGCTCGGGCCTTCCGGCCTCCTGGGCACGCAGCCGACCCTGTCGCCTATGTCTCGCGCGGCGAGGCGAGACCCGCCTTCAAGCGCGCGTTCGCCGCCCAGTTCGCTGTGTTCACGGCGGCAGCCGCCGAAGCATAGCGTGCGCCGCGCGGTCTGAGGCCGCCCTCGGCTACTCCGCCTCGCCCAGCGCCCGCGCCTCCTCCGGCAGCATCACCGGCACGCCGTCGCGGATGGGGTAGGCTAGGCGGGCGGCGCGGCTGACCAGTTCGCGGCGGTCGCGGTCGTAATCGAGCGGGGTATGGGTCACCGGGCAGACCAGGACTTCCAGGAGACGCGGGTCGACCTCGGCAGAGCGGGGGGGCATGGCGGGTCCTTCGGTGCGGGCGGCGGTGTGCGGGCTACTGGATGGAGGGATCGTCGTCGCCGCCGGGCGCCGCGGCGCCCATCTGCAGCAGCGCCACCAGGGCGCCCTGGCGATCCTCAACCGCCTGCGCTTCGAGCAGCGCCTGCTTCTCCGCGGGCTCGAAAGGAAGCGCCATCGAGAGGCTGTTGATCAGGGCCTCCATGGGCGCCTCGTCCGCCTGGCTCCAGTCGATCTCCAGTCCCCGACCCGCCAGATAGGCCTTGAGCGCCGCCAGGAGGTCGGGGCGGCCGGCCTCCAGCGGGGCGTCGTCCTCGCCCTCCAGGTCGGCGGCGAAGGGGGCGAAGTCGGGTCGAAGCTGGCGGTAGGGCGTCTGGGCGTGGAGCTCCTCACCGGCGCGGAAGCGCGCCACCCCGGTCAGGGTGATCAGGTAGCGGCCGTCGGAGGTCTCCGCATAGCTGGTGATCCGCCCCGCGCAGCCGACCGCCGAAAGCGCCGGGCGCTCCCGCGTGCCGCCCGAGCGGGTCTGGATCATGCCGAGCATCCGCTCGCCCGCCATGGCGTCGTCGATCATGTTGAGATAGCGCGGCTCAAAGATGTTGAGCGGCATCTGCCCCCGGGGCAGCAGCAGGGCCCCGTCCAGCGGGAACAGCGGCAGGAGCCCCGGCAGATCGGCGAGGGTGCGGTAGCTGGCCACCGGGCGCGCCTTCAGCGGAACAGGATGGAAGATAGACGACGCCGCCCGGTCCTGGCCACCTCCGAGGTCGGTCCGGCCGCCTCGAACACGGTGAGGAGCTGCTTGCGCGCCGCCTCCTCGTTCCACATCCGGTCCGCCTCCAGGATCGTAAGCAGGTGGTCGGCCGCGCCCTGGAAGCGGCCCTGGCCGGCCAGAAGCTTGGCGAGTTCGAACCGCGCCTCGTGGTCAACGGGATCGGCGGCGAGGCGCGCCTCGAACGGGCGGGCCTCCTGCGAAGAGACGCCCGCGCCGCCGGCGAGCGTCAGGGCCGCACGGACGCTGGCGAGCTCGGGGTCCTTGCTGTCGGGCGGGGCCATGGCCGCGATCTCCGCCGCCCGCTCCGCGTCGCCGCCGGCGAGGTAGCAGCGCGCCAGGCCGGCGACGGCGGCGACATTGTCCGGCTCGGCCTGGAGCACGGCGGCATAGGCCTGCATGGCCCCGGCCGGGTCGCCCGCATCCAGGCTCTCCTTGGCGATCGCCAGCATGTCGTCAACCTCGGTCGGCCCCGCGGGGCCGGAGAGGCGCTCCACGAAAGCCTTCACCTGGCTCTCCGGCAGCGCGCCCTGGAAGCCGTCCACCGGCTGGCCGTTGTCGAAGGCGTAGACGGTGGGGATGGACTGGATCCGGAGCTGGGTGGCGATCTTCGGATTCTCGTCGATGTTCACCTTGACCATCTTCACAGCGCCGCCGACGGCCTTGACCGCCTTCTCCAGGGCCGGTCCGAGCGTCTTGCAGGGGCCGCACCAGGGGGCCCAGAAGTCCACGATCACCGGCTGAACGCGCGAGGCCTCGATGACATCGGCCATGAAGGTGGCG
>CAXUCS010000425.1:0-2568 GCA_964249365.1 uncultured Caulobacteraceae bacterium
CTCCTCGTCCGGCCGGCCCGCGGACCTGGCGGCGGCCGCCACGCCCGACGACGCCCTGGTGGCGCTGATGGCCCATTCCGAAGCCCCCCTCATCGGGGTCGGCGGACGTCGCGTCGCCGGCGACATCCTGGCCGTCTTTGCACCGCTGGCGGTAGGTCTCCTCCTGACGCTCGTGCTCCTGGTCCAGACCCGCAAGGCCGACTCCGCCCAGCGCGCACGCCGTGAGAGCGAGCGGAAGTTCCGTCTGGCCGTCGAAGCCGCACGCTGCGGCATCTGGGAATGGGACCTCGTCGCCAATCGGGTGTCGATGTCCGAGGTCACCGCCGTCATGTTCGGCTGGGGCGGCGGAGGCCTCGCGAGCGGGGAGGATGTGATCGGCCGCATCGCCCCGGAGCACAGGGACCGGATGCGCCAGGCGCTCCGCGGGGCGGCGGAGTTCGGCGCCCTGGACGTGAGCTTCTGCGTGCCGCACCCTTCCGGCGGCGGCTCGTGGATCGACGCCCGAGGCCAGGCCTTCGGCGAGGCGCGGTCGAGCGCCGAGGGCCTGCGCTACGCCCGCGTGATCGGGGTGGCGCTGGACGTGACGGAGGAGCGCACCGCGGAACACCGCGCCCAGGCGGCGGAGCGGAGGCTGCGCGACGCCATCGACAGCGTATCGGAAGCCTTCGTGCTGTGGGACCGCTACGGCCGGCTTCTCATGTGCAACCAGACCTTCCGGGAGGTATTCTCGCTGGAGCCCCGCGTGCTGAAGCCGGGCGCCACCCGCTCCTCGGTGCTGCGGCTCGCCGAGCTGGCGATCCGGGTGCACACGCCCGTGGACAACCCCGCTCGCCCCGGCCTGCGCGAGGTGGAGACGGTGGATGGCCGCTGGCTGCAGATCAGCGAGCGGAGGACCGCGGACGGCGGCCTGGTCATGACCGCAGCCGACATCACGGGCATCAAGCGCCAGGAGGAGACGCGGCGGCTGAACGAGGAAGCGCTGCAGAACGCGATCGGACGCCTGGAGGAGAGCCGGCGCGAGCTCTCCGACCTGGCGCTGAAGTACCAGGCCGAGAAGTTCCGCGCGGAAGGGGCCAACAGCGCCAAGAGCGAGTTCCTGGCCAATATGAGCCACGAACTCCGAACGCCGCTGAACGCCATCAACGGCTTCTCCGAAATGATGGTGGGCGAGATGTTCGGCCCGCTCGGCGACCGCCGCTACGGCGAGTACGCCTGCGATATCCTGGCTTCCGGCCAGCATCTCCTGGCCCTGATCAACGACATACTGGACATGTCCAAGATCGAGGCCGGCAAGATGAACCTGCACCTGGAGAGGGTGGACGTGACCGAGCTCGCGGAGGAGGCGGTGCGGCTGATGCGAAACCGCGCCGAGACCGCGGGCCTGTCGGTCCTTGTGAACGCGCCCGCCGATCTCCCGGCTGTGCAGGCCGATTTCCGGGGCGTGAAGCAGATCCTGCTGAACCTCCTCTCCAACGCCGTCAAGTTCACGCCGCAGGGCGGACGGGTGGTGGTGGGCGCCGCCGCCGTGGAGGCCGCGAACGGTCCCGGCGTGCGGATCAGCGTCTCGGACACGGGGATCGGCATCGCGCCGGAGGACTTGAGCCGGCTCGCGCGCCCCTTCGAGCAGATCGAGACCCAGCACTCCAAGACCCAGCAGGGCACGGGGCTCGGCCTGGCGCTCACCAAGGCGCTGGTGGAACTGCACGGCGGCGTCCTGGCCATCGAGAGCCAGCCCGGCCTCGGCACCACCGTCAGCTTCACCCTGCCGCTGCGCACCGCCGTGGAGCCCTCCGCCCCCATCAAGGCGAGCGTGGACCTGCGCACCGCCGTGGCGCTGGCCTGACCTCACGCGGCGGCCGCGCCGACCTCGGTGGTTGCCTAGGGCCGCCGCCGCGCGGCAAGCTGACGGGGACGACTCGCCGGAGGGCGCAGACCGCCGATGTTTGAGACCCTGCCGCTCCTGGTCCTGCCCGTGATCGGCTACAACCTCCTGGTGCTCGCGCTCGTGCCGGGCACCCGCCACGGCTCGGCGGACGCTCGGATGTCGGAGGCGCTGTTCCAGGTGCCGATGGCGACCGGCCACCTCTGGTCGGTGACGCTGGGCGACCTTGTGGTGCTGGTTTCGCTGCTGATCCTGTTCGTGGAGCTCCTGAAGTCCACCGGCAGCCGCCACATCGCCATCATCAACCACTCCCTGGCGATGCTGCTCTTCATCGCCTGCCTGGTGGAGTTCCTGCTGTTCCGCGCCTTCGCGACGTCCGCCTTCTTCCTCCTCACCGTCATGGTGCTGCTGGACGTTCTGGCCGGCTTCATCATGACCATCGTGGCCGCCCGGCGCGAGAGCGGCGACTGACGCGGCTCAGCGGCTGGCCGGCTCGAGCTGAACGATCCCCGTGTTCAGAGGCAGATCGGGCGGGGATGGGAACGCAAGGCTCCACAGCCTGGCGCTTCGATCAGACTTGGCCGGCCCGCACCTGCCCCGCTCTCCCGCGCCGCTCCGCGGAGCCGGACCATTGCGCCCGGAGATAGGCCGCGCGCGCCGCCTGGATCACGGGCGGCCCCCCGCGC
>CAXUCS010000426.1:0-2562 GCA_964249365.1 uncultured Caulobacteraceae bacterium
CCCCCGTTCTGCGCCACGAGGAGGCCCGCGGCGCCCAGCACGGCGCCGTTGGGGCCGCCGCCGGTGACCGCCGTCGCCACCAGGCGCCCGTGCGCGTCAAGGGTGTAGACGCGCCCGCGATCGATGGAGACGACGCTCAGCGTCTCCGCCTCGGCGTCCCAGACGGGGCCCTCGATGAAGCCCAGGTCCTCCGCAAACACCTCGGCGGCGGCCATACCTCAGACCACGCCCGCGGCGCGGAAGTCCTGCACGGCGGCGGCGTCCAGCCCGAGGTACTCGCCCAGCACGTCGGCCGAGTGCTCCCCCAGGAGCGGCGGGGAGACCACCGCCGGCGTCGGCGACCCGCTCATGCGCAGGGGCCAGCCGGTCAGCACGATCTCGCCGCGCGTCGGATGATCGACCTTCTGCAGCATGCCGGCCTCGAACAGGGCCTTGTCGCGGATGATGTCGCCGGTGTCGAAGACGGCGCCCGCCGGCACGCCCGCCCGGTTCAGGAGCACCATGGCGGCGATCTTGTCCTGCTCAAGCATCCAGGGCGCGATCAGGGCGTCGACCTCCGCCTGCCGCTCGAAGCGCAGCTCGGGGGTGGCGTAGCGGGGGTTTGCCGCCACGTCGTCGCGGCCGATGGTGCGTAGCAGGGCGCGCCACTGGGCGTTGCCGCTGTGGACGTCGCGCGCGGTGTAGATGAAGCAGTAGTCGTTGGGCCCTCCCCCTCTGCAGGCGAAAAGACCGGAGGGGGCCGCGGTGCTGCTGGGCGAGGCGTTGCCCACGCGCTGGGCGGGCGCGCCGCTCACCTGCTGGCGCGCAAGCGGCATGCGCATGTAGTTGACCATGACCTCCTGCATGGAGACCTTGACCTGCTGGCCGACGCCGGTGGTCCGCCGCTGCAGCAGGGCGGCGCTGACGCCCAGCGCCAGGAACAGGCCCGCCCCGGTGTCGGCGAAGGTCGGCCCCGGCTTTACGGGCGGCCCGCCCGCCTCGCCGGTGAACGACACCGAGCCCCCGATGGACTGGGCGATGGCGTCGAACACCCGGAAGTCGCGATATGGGCTCTCGTCGGAGAAGCCCCGGATCGAGCCGTACACCAGCCGCGGGTTGATGGCGCGCAGGCTCTCGTAGTCGAAGCCCAGCCGCTCGATCGTGCCGGGGGCGAAGTTCTCGAGGAACACATCCGACTTGGCCACCAGCCGCCGCAGCAGCGCCTTGCCCTCCGGCTTGGCCAGATCGAGAGTCAGCCCGCGCTTGTTGGAGTTGAGCACCAGGAAGTAAAGCGAGTCCTTGTCCGGGCTGTCGGCCGACGCGATGCGCGCCGGGTCGCCGCCCCGGGGCTTCTCGATCTTGACCACGTCCGCGCCCATGAAGGCGAGCGCCGAGGCGCAGGTCGAGCCCGCCTCCCACTGGGTGAGGTCGAGCACGCGCACCCCGTCCAGGGCGCGCCCGGCCTCGGGCGGGGAGGGGCGTGCGGCCATGCCGGTCAGCCCTCCGTGACGGCGATGACCCCGGCCGGGCACACCCGGGCGGCCAGTCGCGCGGCGTCCGCGTCCTTGTCCACGGGGTGCGCGTTAAGGAGGATGACGATGCCGTCCTCCTCCCCTTGGTCGAACACCAGGGGCGCCTTGAGCACGCACTGGCCCGCGGCGATGCATTTGCGGGGTTCGACAGCGACTTTCACGATCAGTCCTCCTTGCAGGTCACCAGGCGAGCGGAAGCTCGTGGACGCCGTAGACGAACATGTCGTGGCGAAAGCGCAGCTCCTCGAAGGGGACCGCCAGGCGCAGGTTCGGCAGGCGCTCGAACAGGCGGCCGTAGACCACCTGCAGCTCGATGCGGGCGAGCACCTGGCCCAGGCACTGGTGCACGCCGAAGCCGAAGGCCACGTGCCCGGCGGTGTCGCGGTCCACCTGCAGGGCGTTGGCGTCCGGGAACAGCCGCTCGTCGCGGTTGGCGGCGGGGATGGAGCAGATCACGCCCTCGCCCGCGCGCACGGGAAAGCCGTTGACCTCGATGTCCTCCAGCGCCACGCGGCGCGCGCCCATGTGCAACACGCTGCCGTAGCGCAGCAGCTCCTCCACCGCGTTGGGGATGAGCGCGGGGTCGGCGCGCAGCTTGGCCAGCTCGGCGGGATGCTGGATGAGCGTCAGCACGCCCAGGGCCGTCATGTTCTGCGTGGTCTGGTGACCGGCGCTGAGCAGGAGGCGGACGATATTGATCAGGGTGTCGCGCGTGACGTGACCCGGCAGCAGCTGCTCGTGCACCAGGCGGCTGACCACGTCGTTCTGCGGGTCCGCCTCCTTGATGGAGATCAGCCGGTCCAGGTAGGCGAACAGCTCGTCGATGGAGGCGCGGACCTCGTCGGGCCGCGACCTGGCCGAGAACTGGATCCGCGTCGCGCGATGGAACAGCTCGTGGTCGGCGTAGGGCACGCCCAGCATGAAGGTGATCACCTCCGTGGGCAGCGGGCCCGAGAAGTGCTCCACGAAGTCCGAGCCCTGCGGCAGGGCCGCGTAGCGGTCGATCAGTCGCTCCACCGTCTCCTCGAGGCGCGGGCGGATCCCCTCCACC
>CAXUCS010000427.1:0-2555 GCA_964249365.1 uncultured Caulobacteraceae bacterium
AGCCGCGCCTCCCAGGCCTCCACCGCCCGCGCGAAGGCCGGGTCGGCGAGGCGCCTCCGGTCGGCCTGCGCCCGCTCGGCGCCGTCCAGGGCGCCGAGGGCGTACTCCGCGGCCAGGGCGTCTTCGGCGGGTAGGTCGGGGGTAAGCTCACTCATCGGCGAGGCACGCCTTGAGGCGGATCAGGCTGCGGCGAATCCAACTCTTCATGGTGCCGAGCGGCGCCCCCGCCTGCTCCGCCAGCTGGGCGTAGGTCAGCCCGTCGAAATAGGCGGCCCGCAGATAGCCGGCGTGACGGGGCTCGAGCCGCCCGAGGCAGACCGACAGCCGCCCCCCCGTCTGCGCCTGCATCAGGGCGTCTTCGGCCAGGGGCGCGGTGTCCGGCGCTTCCGCCGCCTCGTCGATCGAGCGGTGCAGATGCGCCTTGCTCACCCGCAGCCGATCGATGGCCCGGTTGCGCGCAAGGGCGGCGAGCCAGGTGATCGGACTGACGCCGCGCGCAGGATCGAACGTCCCGGCGCGCCGCCACACGGTGAGGTAGACCTCCTGCAACACGTCCTCGGCTTCGCCCTGTTCGCCCAAGATACGCAGGCAAACGCCAAAAAGCTTCGCGGAGGTCAGCTGATAGACGAGGGCGAGCGCCGCCCGGTCGCCCCGGGCCACGGCTTCGAGCGCGTGGCTGAGCCGCTGGCGGTCAGGCGTGTCCAATCGCGATCGCTCCCGCCGGGCCGCACTGTCGTTTGATCCCATGAAGGCGGCGACCGGGCAAGGCCGCTGTCCGCCGCGCCGCCTCAGCTCCTGGGGCTGAAGAGGATTTCCGACACCACGCGCCGGCCCGCCTCGCGGCGGAGCTGGACGGCCACGTCCACCATGGAGCTGACGTACTGGACGATCTCGGTCCGGCCGAGGTTGGCCCCGGACTGCAGCACCATGAGCGCGATCTGGTCCACCGCCGCGGCCGGGTTGTCGGCATGCACGGTGGTGATGGAGCCCGGGTGGCCGGAGTTCACCGCCCGCAGGAAGCTGTAGGCCTCCGCCCCGCGCAGCTCGCCGAGGATGATGCGGTCGGGGCGCAGCCGGAGCGAGGCCTGCAGCAGCGTTTCGGCCGAGACGCTGGCCTCGCCAAGCTCGCCCCTGACCGCGATCAGCCCCACCGCATTGGCGTGGACGAGACGGACCTCCGCGGCGTCCTCGATCAAGATCAGCCGCTCGGCGGGAGGGATCTCCTTCACCAGGGCGTTCAGGAAGGTGGTCTTGCCGGTGGAGGTGCCCCCGGAGACGATGATGTTCTTGCGGGCCAGCACCGCCATGCGCAGGAAGTCGGCGATGCGGTGGGCGTCCAGCGCCGCCTGCAGCGCCCGGTCGACGTCGGAGCGCTCGTCCAGGCTGGACTGGCGTGCGCGCGCAAAGGCGCCCGCGCCCTCGTAGTCGTCCAGGCTCAGGTCGTTGACGACGTGCTTGCGGATCGCGATGGCCATGGGCCCGCGGGTGGCCGGGGGCGCCACGATCTGCACCCTCGCACCGTCCGGCAGGGTGGCGGACAGGAGCGGGTTCTCGCGGCTGACGCCCTGGTGGGCGGCCGCCGCGATCTGGCTGGCGAGCCGCCACAGCGCCTGCTCCGTCAGCTCGGGGGCGCCATGGCGCTCGGGCTCGCCGCCGAGCGTCTCGATCCACACCTCGCCGGGCGCGTTGATCAGGATGTCGGTGACGTCGGGACGCTCCAGCCAGCCGGCGAGCGGGCGCAGGTAGGCGTCGAGATAGACGCCGCGCTCGATCAGGCGCGGGCTCATGCGAAGAGGCTCAATGCGTCGCGCCGACCGGCGTGAAGTCCAGGTCGCGCTGGACGAAGATGCGGATGGGCGTGCCCTGGGCGACCTTGATGGTCGGGGGGATGTCGGTCGGCGTGAGACCGGAGGTCAGGCCGCCGGTCCCGGAGCCGGATGAGGAGTTGACCACCACCGCAGTGGAGGAGTTGCTGGACGCCGCGGCGTAGGCGGCGGCGTTCAGCACGGTCAGCAGCACCGCCCCGCTGAACCGCTCGAAGAAGTGGCGGTCGACCTTGCCGGGCAGGCCCGCGCGCCCGATCAGGTCGCCGCCCCCGGAGCTGATCTCGATGGAGCCGCCGTCGGGGCGCAGCACGCGCGTCCAGACCACGAAGATGCGCGACTGGCCCTGCGCGGCGGCGCTGCGGTATTCGCCCACCACCCGGCTGCCGCGGGGGATCAGGACCGCGGCGCCATCGAAGCTCCGGACGTCGCGGCTGACCACCGCCCGGGCGAAGCCCGGCAGGTCGGAGTCCAGCGCCGTCTCCAGCACGGCGGGGATCAGCGCGCCTTCCGCCACCGTGGTGGACGGGTCACGCAGCATGGTGGCGCGGGCGCGCTCGGGCTCCTGGCCGCTCTCCAGCCTCTGCTCGAACTGTTCGTTGGCGTTCAGGCCCGGGTTGGCCGCGCCCTTAGCAGCGGCCGCCGCGGTCCCGACCGGCGCCCATGTCGCGGCCGCGGCGTCGCCCGCCGTGGCGAGCTCGACCGCGCCAGTTTCGGCCAGCGAGGGCACGG
>CAXUCS010000428.1:0-2555 GCA_964249365.1 uncultured Caulobacteraceae bacterium
CCCGCCACGTTGAAGTAGCGGAGTGCGACATAGGCCAGGCCATGGGCGCGGCTCGCGTCCGCCAGCATCTGCTCGGTCATGAGCTTGGACGCGCCGTAGGGATTGATCGGGCGGGCGGGCGTGTCCTCGTCCACCCGCGTTCCCTCCGGCGCGCCGTACACGGCGGCGCTGGAGGAGAACAGGATCGCAGGGCGCGAAGCGCAGGCCAGCGCCGCCTCGATCAGCCGGCGGCTCTTGCCCGTGTTGTTCTCGTAATAGCGCAGCGGCTCGGCCATAGACTCGGGCGCGGAGGTGGAGCCCGCGAAGTGCAGCACCGTCGAGGGCCGCGTCTCCTCCAAGACGGCGCGGAGCAGCGCCGGGTCGCCCACGTCGCCCCGCACGAACCGAGCGCCGGGCGGGACCGCGTCTCGACGCCCGGTGGAGAGATCGTCCAGCACGGTAGGGGCGAAGCCCTGCTCCACGAGGGCGACGGTGACGTGGGAGCCGATATAGCCCGCTCCGCCGGTGACCAGCACCGCCGGGACACTCACTCCACGCCCCCAACCGCGAAACGCTCGCTCCCGATGGCGGCGAGACGCGCGCGCATGGGCGTCTCGCCGCCGAACTGGAACCCGAGCTGGGAGGCGTAGGCGGCGCAGGCTTCGGCCTTGCGGGCGCCGCGGTCGGGCGTGACGTGCTCGTCGGCCCAGGCGAGACCCGCCACCGTGAGCGCCTCCGGGTCCACCGGCGCGGCGCGGTCGGCGTAGGGCCAGTCGGTCCACCAGCGAAGCGGCGCACCCGGCTTGGCCGCGCGCACCGCCCGATGGAGGAGCACGTGGTCCACGTGGCCGCCCAGCGCGCGCGGCGCCCAGACCTCGTCCGGCTTCTCGTCGGCGAGCACGGCGCCGATGGCCTGCGCGAGCGGCTCGGTGACGGGATCGTCGGCGTGGGGCGGCCGGAACAGGTCGATCGCGCTCCCGTACCCGCGGTGCGGGGCTTCAAGGAGGGGCAGGTGGCGAGGCTCCGCCCCGAGAAGGGCGCAGGCGCGCCGGTCCTCCGTCCGTCGCAGCGCCATGTAGTCGACCTCGGGGCCGAGCCCCTTGTCGAGCTGGCAGGCCAGCGCGAAGCCCTGCGGCCGCGCCACATTGGCGGTGAAGAGGGTGGCGACCACCACGCGCCAGCCCGCCTCCGCCCGCCCGGCCAGCGCGGCGCCGGCGGAGAAGACCGCGTCGTCCAGGTGCGGCGAAAGGGCGAGCAGCGTCGCCATCAGAGAAGTTGCGGCGCCTGGCGGAAGCGGCAGGGCGTCATCGGCAGCGCCGCGTCGAAGCTCACGTCCGGCGTCGTTCCCGCCAGCCGGTCGTAGACGGCGGTGATCGCGCGCGTGACCGCCGGCCAGCTGTAGATGCGGCGGCACTCCTCCAGGGCGTCGCGGGCGAGCCGCTCGCGCAGGCTCGCGTCCGTGATCAGCCGCTCCAGCGCCGCAGCCTGGGCCGCCACGTCGCCGGGCTGGCCCAGGAGGCTGTTCTCGCCGTCGCGCAAGCAGTCCGTGACCCCCACCGCCCGGCAGGAGACAACGGCCAGGCCGGTCGCCATCGCTTCCAGGATGGTGTTGGAAAAGCCCTCCGAATAGGTCGGCGAGGCGAAGATGTCGTGCTCGCGGTAGACCGCCGGCGCGTCTGCGTAGTCGACATAGCCTAGGAAGCGCAGCCGCTCTTCGGAGAGCCCGCGCTCCGCCGCCAGCGCGCGGGCCGGCCCGGAGTCCGGGCCGATGCCCGAGATGGTGGCGCGCCAGGGCAGGTCCGGCCGGTCCAGGGCGTGGAGCGCCTCGATGAAGTCCAGCACGCCTTTCCGCCGGTCCACCCGGCCGTGATACAGGATGGCCACTTGCCCTTCCGCCCGACGCCCGGCCGGATGGAAGCGTCGCGTATCCACCGCTCCCGGCACGATGCTGAAGCGCTCGCCCGGCGTGCCGAGCCGCCCATGCACCTCCTCCACGAAGCTCCTGCCCCCGATCAGAAGCGCGCCGGCGTGGTCGAGCGTCCTGACCATGGCCTGCCGGTGCGTCTCGCAGCAGGAGCCGACCCAGTGTCCGTCGCCGCCCTGGATGGAGACGAGGTTGGGGGCGCCCGTGCGCTGGGAGGCCAGCAGCGTCGCCCAGCCGGTGGGGTAGGCGTATTGGGCGTGGAGGATGTCGAAGGGCGTCGCCGCGTGCTCGGCCGCGATGGTGGACGCCATCGTCTCCACGTCGCGCTCGAAGTCGCCGCCGTCCTGCTCGCCCGACGCCTCCAGCCCGATGACCTTGACCCCCGGCACGGCCGGCGGCGGGCCGCCGCCGTAGACGGTCGCGTGATCGCCGCCATAGTACTGGCTGACCATGGTGACGTCGTGCCCCGCGCCCGTCAGCTCGCGCAGCAGGTTCTGCGCATAGATGCTCATGCCCGAAATGGCCGGAAAATAGCGCCGGCTGACGAAACAGACCCTCATGCTCTCGATCCTCCCCCTCTGGAGGAGGGGGACCACGAAGCGGTGACGCGGGCAGCGCCGCCGCCTGACGGCGTCGGGGCCCCCCCACCGCG
>CAXUCS010000429.1:0-2554 GCA_964249365.1 uncultured Caulobacteraceae bacterium
AAGCTGTAGGTGTAGATCTCCTGCAACGACTGCTTCGCTTCCGGCGCCGCGGCGCGCGGCCCGTCGGTGACGAGGACCTCCAGGCCGTCCGCCTCGAACCGCTCGACCACGGCCTGGATGCGTTCGCGCCAGGCCTGGGTCAGGATCTGAGGATCGAGCAGCCGGTCCGGGAGCTCCCCGAAGAGGTCGCTCTCCACGCGCCCGCCCGCGGCGCGGTAGCGCTCGGCCCCGACGAAGCTGAAGCGCGGATCGCTGAGGTCGACGCGATGGCGATCGAGCTGCTGGCGCACGGCGTAGCCGATGTTGATGTTGCGCAAGGCCTGCTCGGCCAGGCTCTTCTGGACCGCCTTGTCCTGGATGCGCGCCAGCAGGCGGGCGGTCTGCAGGTCGATGTCGTCCTGCCGGAGCGCCCGGATCGCCAGCGGGTGGAGATCGGACAGGGCCATAAGGCGGCGGATCTCGACCTCCTCGTAGGCTAGCGCCTTGGCGATCTCGCTCGTGCTGCAGCGCCGCTTGCGCAGCCGGCCGATGGCGGTGATGACGTCGGCCACGTGGATCGCCACCCGCTCGTCGTTCGCCACCACCACGGCGGCCGCTTGGTTGATCCGGCCTTCGAAGTAGATGACCGGGACGGGGTAGTCCTCGGTCACCGCGCCTTCGGACAGCAGCAGCTGCAGCGCTAAGAGCCGGCGGCGGCCATCCAGGGCCATGGCCGGCTTCTCGTCGCGCTTGGAGCCGGCGCGGGCCAAAATGGGGACCAGCACGCCGACGGCGCGGATGGTTTCGGCCAGGCCGGGGATGTCCTCGTCCGCCTCCTCGCTCGCGCGGGCGTTCTCGGGGGCCACCGCGATGTCGCGGAGCGGGACGTGTGTCGAGAGGGCCGTCAGGGCCTGGGCGGGAGCGACGGCCGTCGTGTCGGAAGTGGGTTCGGACATGGGTCAAGTTCCAGCGCCGCCAGCTCCAGGCTCATCCTGGCTGTCCGACGCGCCCTCCCCCGCCCTTCCTCCCCTCCTTTCAGGCCCGGGGCGAGCGCGCGTAGGTGTAGAAGGGCGTGTCCGGATTGAGCCGATCGGGCAGACGGTCGCCAAGGTAGGCGGCGAGGTTACGGAGCTCGTGGACACGCCCTTCCCGGCCGAGCCGTGCGGCGGCGTCCCGCACCACCTCGTCGTAGCCGCCGACGGTCCAGCTCCATCCGGCGTCCCCAGGCTCAGGAGATTGGCGAGCGACAGGGTCGCGGAAGCCGGCTTGGCTCCAGGAGCTCAGACCTTCGGAAAAGCGCTGCGCCCACGCCCTCGCCGAGGCCGGCGCCCCGGGTTGAAGGCGCGCCGTGTAGGTCGCTCCTGATCGATCCGGCAGCGCTAGGGGTTCGAGCCTGACCGCCACCGTTTGCGGCGGCGGGCCGTGCCGGGTGATCAGGGCCGCATAGTGCAACCGAACGACCACAAGCTCGATCTCCGAGACGTCCGCGTCGTCCTCCGGCGGCATCAGGCCCGTCGCGGGCTTGGCAGGCAAAACGAACAACGGGTCGGCGCCGGTGATCTTCATCTGGAAAGCTCCAGCGGCACGCGGCGGTGCACGCCGGGCCAAGCCGACTTGTCGCCCGCAGCCTCGCTCCAGTCCTGGGCCGGGAGGGGCGGATATTCGATCCAGACCTTGACGCCCCTGCGCCGCGCCTGAGTCGCCAGCATGTTTGCGGAGAGCTCGCCGTCTCTCCCGCGATCCGCCACGATCAGCAGGCGTCGCAGACCCTCGGGCGGGGAGAACCGGCGCATGTTGCTCGTGCTGAGGAGCGCCCAGGCGGGAAGATCGAAGCGCTCGCTTCCGGACAGCGTCGAGAAGACTCCCTCTCCAGCCGCCATCTCGTCGTCGATCGGGTCGAGGCGCACGGCGCTTCCGGCGGGGATCGGGCCGACGGTCTTGCGCGAGAGCGCGATGCGCCGGCTCCTCCGGGCGTTGGGGTCGAGGAAGGTGATCTCCACCGCGGTGAGGCCGCCCTGACTGTCGGAGACGGCGACTAGCAGGGCCGGGTTCGACCGCCGACAGCCGCGATCGAAGGCGCGGATCGGCGCGCCGTTCGCGTGCCGCAGCACGTTCGAAGATGGAAACCGGCGTTCGACGCGCCGCAAGCGGACGTGCTGGTAGCTCAAGGTCCGAGAGGTTGCCTCACGGCCAGCCGACCAAATCTGCTCCGCCACGTGAACGCGTTCCGACACACTCAGGACAGGGTCGGGGAAGCTGGTGCGGGCCCGCCCGCCCACGACGACAGGCATCTTGGAGCGATCGATGAGCCCACGCTCCCGCAGGTCGTCCATCACGATGCGCCAGTCGGTGCCGGCGAAGGTGTTGACGATGATCCGGCCGTCCGACCCGATCCTCAGCGAGACCGACCGATCCCGGGCGCTATGACCCGGGGCTGGGATGTTGGCCTGGGCGCCGCCCGCCCAGAGATCGCCTCCGAGCTTCGCGACGATGTTGTGTAAGGTCATGTCCGCCCCTCTCTGGGTCAGGTGGAGCCGCCTTCCGGCCCGCTCACCCGCCCCGCCCTCCCTTCGTC
>CAXUCS010000430.1:0-2548 GCA_964249365.1 uncultured Caulobacteraceae bacterium
GCCTCGCGGAGCGCGGGCAGGCCGTCCTCCGTCAGGGCCGAGGCCGCGACCGCCCCTGCGGGCTCCAGCCCGGTCTCGCGGGCGAGCGCGGTCACCGTCTCCGCCATCGCCTCCGCCTCGCCCGCCGTGACGAGGTCCGCCTTGGTGATCACCGGGAGCACCCGCCGGATGCCCAGCAGCGCGGCGATCTCCAGGTGTTCCGCCGTCTGGGGCTTGGGGCCCTCGTTGGCGGCCACCACCAGGAGCGCCGCGCCGATCCCGCTGGCGCCGGAGATCATGGTCCGCACGAAGCGCTCGTGACCCGGCATGTCGATGAGGTCGACGGTCGCGTCTCCGAACCGAGCGTGGGCGAAGCCGAGCACGATGGAGACGCCGCGCGCCTTTTCCTCTGGCAGGCGGTCGGTTTCCATGCCGGTCAGCGCCCGCACCAGCGCGGTCTTGCCGTGGTCGACGTGGCCGACCACGCCGAGCGCCAGCCTGCGGGCGGGTTGGCCGGAAGGCGAGCTGGCGTCGTCCAGGGCCGGACCCTCCTCGCCGCCTGCCGCGCCTTCCCCTATAGCCGGCAGGCCTTCGCCGCCACAGAGCCAGAGCCGCCATGACCGCACCCGTCCGCCCCTACCGCCTGACGGAGCTGGCGCACGGCGGCGGGTGCGGCTGCAAGCTGGCCCCGGCGGTGCTGCGCGAGATCCTGGCCAAGACGCCGCTGGCGGCTCCCACGGCGGCGCTGATGGTGGGAGCTGGGACCAGCGACGACGCGGCGGTCTGGCGGCTGAACGACAGGGAGGCGCTGGTCGCGACCACCGACTTCTTCATGCCGGTGGTGGACGATCCCTTCACCTTCGGGCGGATCGCCGCCGCCAATGCGCTGTCGGACGTCTACGCCATGGGCGGCCGGCCGATCCTCGCGCTGGCGATCGTGGGCATGCCGGTGGACCGGATCGCCATGGAAGACGTGCAGGACATCCTGGCCGGCGGCGCGGCGGTGTGCGCAGAGGCCGGGATACCGATCGCCGGCGGCCACTCCATCGACAGCGCCGAGCCGATCTACGGCCTGGTGGCGCTAGGCCTCGTCCACCCGGACAGGGTCAGGCGCAACGGCGACGGGCGGGACGGCGACCGCCTGATCCTGACCAAGGGCCTGGGCGTGGGCGTCTTCAGCGCCGCGCTGAAGCAGGGCCGGCTGGACGCCCAAGGCTACGCCGCCATGGTGGACTCGACCACGCGGCTGAACGCGGTCGGGGCCGACCTCGCCGGTATGGAGGCGGTGCACGCGGTGACCGACGTCACCGGCTTCGGCCTTCTCGGCCATCTCCTGGAACTCTGCCGGGCGTCGGGACTGGGCGCGGAGGTATCGTGGGCGGACGTCCCGCTCCTCCCCGGCACCCTGGCGCTCTGCGAGGCGGGGGTGAAGACGGGCGCGTCCGGCCGCAACTGGGCGAGCTACGGCGAGGCCGTACGGCTGGCGCAGGGCGCGCCGGACGCCGGGCGCGACCTCCTGTGCGACCCCCAGACCAGCGGCGGCCTCCTCGTCTCCGTCGCGCCGGACGGGGTGGAGGCGACGCTGGCCGCCGTGCGGGCGGCAGGCTTTGGGCAAGCCTGCGTGGTCGGGCGGCTCCTCCCGGGCGATCCGGCGGTCGCGGTGCGCTGGCCCGTTTAGCGGCCGTTCCAGGGCGAGCGGTGGTGCGGATAGTAAGTCCAAGACTTGGACGACCCAAGTTCGGCCATTCTCCTGACCCGCCTTGCTGTGTCGCCACCTTGAACTGAGCTGTTGCAGTCGGCGTGAGGCTGTGTTGCACTCGCGTCCGGCGGGCGTAGACACGCCGCCTAATCAAGAATGGGGAGGATGGCTGATGAGTTGGCTCCCGAAGCTGCATAGGGAGTATCGGGCCTACGGCGACCCGGACAGGCTTTCACACGATATCTGCTGCGAGCTGCGCCACCACGGCGTTTCGGTGCAGAGCCACTATCCGGGCTCGCGCATCTGCGCCACGGTGTTGCGGCCGATGGGCATGAGCGGCGGCCAGCACCTGCGCATCGACTTCCGCCCGATCGGCGGGGGCGGGGTGATGGCGGTGGTGGAGAGCCGCTTCCGCCTTCCGGGCATGGATTTCACCCGCGAGAACGAGAAGAACGTCGAGCTGGTCGACACGCTTCTCCAACGCTTCGCGGAGCCCGCACCGGCCGTGGCGGCGTAGGGCCGGAGGTCCGGCCCGCCAGGGCGTCGCGGCTGGGCTGACGAGGTTGCGTTCCGTCGCGCAGTCCTTTTCAGTCCTCCCGTGGTCGCACCGCCCAAACCCGCCCTGAACACGCGCCAGCTCGCGCTGGGCGGGCTCGCGCTGGGTGTTGTGGCCACCTCCGGCGCCGCGGTCGCGGTCTACATGCAGCGCGAGGCGATCGCGGTGCGTCTGGCGTTCGACTACCTGCGCGCCCACGGGGTCGCCGCCGACATCCGGCTGGACCGGCTGGACCTCGGCGGCGCCTCCGGGCGGCTGCGGCTCGGCGCGCCCGGCCGCCCGGACCTGACGGTTGGGCGGGTGGAGGCGCAGTT
>CAXUCS010000431.1:0-2547 GCA_964249365.1 uncultured Caulobacteraceae bacterium
CAGCCGAACCTGCTTGCTGACCGCACCGTGCGTCACGCCCAGCTCGTCGGCCGCGCGGGTGAAGCTCGCGTGCCGCGCCGCGGCCGCAAAGGCACGCAGGGCGTTGAGCGGGGGCAGGCGGCGGCCGAGCCATACGCCCCAGCGCACCAGCACCCGCTCGGTCCGGAGGAGCTCGTGCCAGAGCACCGGCCAGACCTGGCCCCGGAGCGCGTGGCGCAGGGGATAGCCGTAGCGCGGAAAGCGCCGCTGCATGTGGATGAAGCGGCGCCGCCAGCGGATGGAGTTCCGCAGCACCAGGATCAGGCCGAGCACGAGGAAAAGGCCGAGGAGGTGGGTGGGGAGGAGCGCGCCCACCACCCCGATCGGGATCAGCAGCAGGCCCAGGCCGACCAGGATGTTGCGCCACAGACGGCGGAGTCGGGGGATCACGGCACAAGCCCATCCCCCTCGACGGGGAGGGGGTTGGAATAAGGGTGGATGCAGCGTCCGCGACGCAGAGGTGTTGGACGCCGCCGTCCATGCTCTGCAACACGCGTCCTGCGCCCACCCCCGGCTCTTCCCCCATCGAGGAGGAAAGGAGGCTGGAGACGCGCATTCACCCGGACGAGAGCGTCTGACGGGAGATCATGGCGCAGAGAACCTCGCCAGGTCCGGGAACCCGGAATGGGGATCGACCTACCTCACAAGGACTGCAGGAAGGCGTCGTAGGCGGTCTTGTCCATCAGCCGCTCCGGCTCGGCGGGATCGGAGAGCCTGATCTTGGCGAACCAGCCGTTGGTCTCGGGGCCCTCGCTCACCGCCTCCGGCGTCTCGCCCAGCGCCGAGTTCACCTCCACCACCTCGCCGGAGACGGGCGCGTAGACGTCGGACGCGGCCTTCACGCTCTCCACCACCGCCAGGTTGTCGCCGGCCTTGAGCTGCTTGCCGACCTCCGGCAGCTCCACGAAGACCACGTCTCCGAGCTGCTCGGCCGCATAGGCGCTGATGCCGACCACCGCATGGTCGCCTTCCAGCTTGGCCCACTCGTGTTCCTTGGTGAAGCGCATCGACGAGGTCCTCACATCCGATCCGGCAGCTCTATGCCAAGGAGGTCGAGCGCGCACGCCAGCTGTTTCAGCGTGGTGCGCGCGAGCTGGAGGCGCGAGCCGCGCCCGCCCTCGTCCGGCGCGGAAAGCACCGGGCAGCTGGCGTAGAACTTCGAGAACGCCTGCGCGAGGCGGTAGGCGTGCTCGGCCAGGAAGCTCGGCGCACGCTTGTCGTAGGCCTCGTCGACCGCCGTGGCGAAGGCGTCCAGCGTCAGGGCCAGGTCGCGCTCCGCCGGCTCGCCGACCACGATTTCTCCGGGCGCCAGGCCCTCCGCCTCGGCCCGCCGCAGGAGGCTCTTGATCCGCACGGCCTGGTAGAGGAGGTAGGGGCCGGTCCTGCCCTCGAAGCTGGTGAAGCGGTCGAGGTCGAAGACGTAGCTCGTCGTCCTGTAGTTCGAGAGGTCGGCGAACTTCAGCGCCGCCACCGCCACCTTGTGCGCCGTCGCCTCGAACTCGGCGGGAGGCAGTTCGGCGCCGAGCCCGGCCTCGCGCAGGCGCTGGCGCGCCTTGTCGGTCGCCATGCCGATCAGGTCGTGGAGCTTGAGGACGCCGCCCTCGCGCGTCTTGAAGGGCTTGCCGTCCGGCCCGTTCATGGTGCCGAAGCCGATGTGCTCCAGCGTCTCGCGGGCCGCGTAGCCCGCGAGGTCGGCGGCGCGGAACACCTGCTCGAAGTGGTCTGCCTGGCGCTGGTCGACCACGTAGAGCATCAGCTGCGGGTCGAAGCTGCGGCGCCGGTCCAGGATGGTGGCGAGGTCGGTCGTGCCGTACATGGCCGAGCCTTCTGAGGAGACGACCAGCAGCGGCGGCAGTTCGCGCTTCTCGCCTTCCCGCGCGACGCGGACGATGCGCGCGCCCTGGTCGTCGACGAGCAGGCCCTTGGCGGCGAGCGCCTCCACCATCCCAGCGACCAGCGGGTCGGCGTCGCTCTCACCCTTCCAGAGGTCGAAGTCCACGCCGAGCGCGTGGAACTCGCGTTGCAGGGCGGAGCGGCTCACCGCGACGAAATGGGCCCAGAGCGCGCGGTAGCCCGGCCGGCCGGCCTGCAGCTCCGCGGTGGCGCGCCGCGCCCGCTCCCGAAACTCCGGCTCGCCCTTCGTCCGGGCGGCGGCGGCCGGATAGAGCCGCTCCAGGTCCTCCAGGCTGACGGGGCTTTCGGCGGGGAACGGGCCATCGCCTTCCGCCATGAAGGGCGAGGACGGCTCCTGCTCGCCGAGCGCGGTGATCAGGAGCCCCATCTGGAAGCCCCAGTCGCCGAAGTGGGCGTCGCCCAGCACCGCGTCGCCCTGGAACCGGAGGATGCGCTTCAGCGACTCGCCGATGATCGAGGAGCGCAGGTGGCCGACGCGGTCGAAGATCGCATTCACGGCGAACTCGGCATCGCCCTGGCCGCCGATCTCCATGATCTGCCCGAGGCCGCCGCGCGTGCGGCCGGCGCCGTCGGAATCGGGGCGCAGCTCCTTCC
>CAXUCS010000432.1:0-2546 GCA_964249365.1 uncultured Caulobacteraceae bacterium
CCCAGGCACTACCAACCCAGGCCGCTCTGGCCCAGGCCGCGCCCGCGCCCGACATCGCCCCGCCCGCCGGCGAGGCCGCGACGGTGGTGGTGACCGCCAACCGCTCGCCGCTTCCCATCGAGGAGGTGGGCCAGTCGATCACCGTGCTAACCGGCGACCAGATCCGGCTGGACCAGGAGACCAGCATCGCCGACATCCTGGTGCGCACGCCGGGCCTGGTGCTGGACCGCAACGGCGGCCCGGGCCAGACCACCTCCGTCTTCATCCGCGGCGCGGAGGCCGACCACACGGTGGTGCTGATCGACGGGGTCAAGGTCAACGACGTCTCCAGCCCCGGCGTCGCCTTCGACTTCTCCACGCTCCAGGCCGGCGACATCTCGCGCATCGAGGTGCTGCGGGGGCCCCAGTCCACCCTCTACGGCAGCGAGGCGATCGGGGGCGTGGTCAACGTGGTCACCGCCGACGCCACCCGGCCGCTGGAGGGCGACGCCCGCATCGAGGGCGGCAGCTACGGCACGGGCTTCGTCCAGGGCGCGGCCGGGGGAAAGGGGGACCGCTACGACTGGCGGCTCGGCGCCTATTACAATTCCACCGACAGCGTCTCGGCCTTCGACAAGGCCTTCCGCGGCCGGGAGGACGACGGCTTCCACACCGCGGGCGTGCAGGGCCGCTTCCGCTACGATCTCCTGCCCGACCTGCAGCTTGACGAGCGGGTCTACTACAGCGCCAGCCGCACCGAGTTCGACGGCGAGGATACCCCGTCCAACGGCTTCTCCGCGCTCGGCGACGACGAGGAGTTCGGCCGCAGCCAGCAGCTCGTGGGCTACACCGGGCTGAACCTGTCGCTGTTCGACGGGCGGCTGAAGAACCGGCTGGCGCTGGAGTACAACGAGGACGACACCCGCGACGAGGACCCCGCCGCCGCCGCCAACGGCAATCCCTACGAGTCCGGGGCCAAGGCCACCTTCGACGGGCTCGGCCGCGTGACGACCTTCGACTACGAGGGCACGGCCGCGCTGGCGCCCGGCTACACCCTGGTGTTCGGGGCGCAGGACGAGCGCTCCAGCTTCTCCACCGACGGGCCGGCCTATGGCGAGACGCTGCAGAAGGCCAACAAGTCCATCGACAGCGGCTACGGCCAGGTCACCGGCCGGGTGGCGCCGGGCCTGACCCTGACCGGGGGCGTGCGCTACGACGAGGATTCCGCCTTCGGCGGCCACACCACCGGCCAGGCCTCCGCCGCCTGGGTCGTGCAGCCCGGCACCATACTGCGCGCCAGCTTCGGCCAGGGCTTCAAGGCACCCTCGCTCTACCAGACCTTCAGCGTCTACGGCGCCACGAGCCTCAAGCCCGAGACCTCCAACGGCTGGGACGCGGGCGTGGAGCAGCATCTCCTGCACGACCGGCTGGTGCTCCAGGCCACCTACTTCGGCCACGACACCACCGACCTGATCGAGTTCGTGAGCCTGCCGGTCGCGCCGTTCGGCGCCTACCAGAACGTGGACAAGAACGAGGCGGAGGGCGTGGAGCTGCAGGCCGACTACCGGCCGGTCGACGGGCTTGACCTCACCGCCAACTACACCTTCGACGACGACGAGGACCGCACGCCGGGCGCCGCCGACCTCGGCAAGCAGCTCCTGCGGCGGCCCAAGAACACCGCCAACCTCGCCGCCACCTACCTCTGGCCGGTGAAGCTCTCCACCACGGTGGCGGTGCGCTACGCCGGGCGGAGCCTGGACGAGAACACCAACGTCTTCCCCGCCACCGACGTCGAGCTCGGCTCCTATGTCCTGGTCGACCTGCGGGCGAGCTACCCCATCAGGGACAACCTCGAACTGTACGGCCGCGTGGAGAACCTGACGGACAAGTCTTACGAGACGGTCTACCAGTACGGCACGCTCGGGCGGGCGGCCTATGGCGGCGTCCGGGTGAGGTTCTGACGGGCGGCGCGCAGGAAGGACAAGGCGATGAGAGCGGTACGGATCCATGCCTATGGCGGCCCGGAAGTCCTGCGCTACGAGGAGGACGCGCCGGAGCCGGCGGTGGGGCCCCATACCGTCCTGATCGAGACGGTCGCGACCAGCGTGAACCCGATCGACTGGAAGATCCGCTCCGGCGCCCGGCAGAAGGACTTCCCGCTGGAGCTGCCGGCGATCCTCGGCAAGGACGTGAGCGGCGTGGTGAAGGCGGTCGGCGGCGAGGTGCGGACCTTCCGGCCCGGCGATCGCGTGATCGCGCTGGCCGACGCCACCTACGCCCAGGTCGTGGCCGCGCCGGACGCCACGGTGACCCACCTCCCCGACGGCGTGGACCCGATCGACGCCGCGGCGCTCCCGCTGGTCTGCATGACGGGCGAGCAGCTGGTGCGGCTCTCGATCCAGGCGCAGGCCGGCCAGACGATCCTGGTCAGCGGCGCGCTCGGCAGCGTGGGGCGCGCCGCCGTCCACGCCGCCAAGACGCTCGGCGCCGTCGTGATCGCAGGGGTGCGGGGCCGGCAGGCGGCGGAGGCCGAGAGCCTGGGGGCGTCGTCCGTCCTGGCGCTGGAC
>CAXUCS010000433.1:0-2542 GCA_964249365.1 uncultured Caulobacteraceae bacterium
CGGCCGGTGCATTCACCCCCATCCCTGCCCTTCCCCTCTCGAGGGGGTAGGGTTCCGCCCAGCGATGGCGAGGGATGAACGGCCGCCCCGACCTCGACGCCCGCAAGGCGCAGGCGCGCGCCTGGTTCGAGAGCCTGCGCGACCAGCTGCACCGCGCCTTCGAGCGGCTGGAGGACGACGCGCCGGATGCCCTGTACCCCGGCGAGCCCGGCCGCTTCACGCTCAAGCCCTGGAGTCGGCCGGAGGGCGGGGGCGGCGTCACCGGCATGATGCACGGCCGCCTGTTCGAGAAGGTGGGGGTGCACGTCTCGACCGTCTGGGGCGAGTTCCCCGGCGACTTCGCCGCCACCATGCCGGGCGCCGAGGAGGACCCCCGCTTCTACGCCACCGGCGTCAGTCTGATCGCCCACATGCGCTCTCCGCGCGTGCCGGCGGTGCACATGAACACCCGCTTCATCGCCACGACAAAGAGCTGGTGGGGCGGCGGCGCCGACCTCACCCCTTTGCTCGCCGATCAGCGGCTGGAGGAGGCGCCGGACGCCCGCCGCTTCCATGCGGCCATGAAGGGGGCCTGCGACGGGCACCACCCCGACTGGCACGCCCGCTACAAGGCCTGGTGCGACGACTACTTCTTCCTGCCGCACAGGAACGAGCCGCGCGGGATCGGCGGCATCTTCTACGACCGCCACGACACCGGCGACTTCGGTCGGGATTTCGCCTTCACCCAGGACGTCGGCCGCGCCCTCCTCCAGGTCTATCCGCAGATTGTGCGGGCCCGCATGGGCGAGCCCTGGACAGCCGCCGAGCGGGAGGAGCAGCTGGTGCGGCGTGGCCGCTATGTGGAGTTCAACCTCCTCCACGACCGCGGCACGCTCTTCGGGCTGAAGACCGGTGGCAACATCGAGAGCATCCTGTCCTCCATGCCGCCGGAGGTGAAGTGGCCGTGAGCCGGCCTCAGCCCTTGAAGTTGTCCTTGGCGGCGCGGACCTGGGCGAAGGCGGCCACCGGATCGCCGCCGACCAGTTCGGGCGCGCGCAGGAAGGGGTTGGTGGCCTTCTCCATGCCGATGGTGGTCGGGACGGTGGCCTCGTTCCGCTCGCGCATGGCGAAGATATCCCGCGCACGCGCCGCCAGCGCCTCGCTCTTGTCCAGGCTGAGTGCGAAGCGGGCGTTGGCGGCGGAATACTCGTGCGCGCCGTAGGCGACGGTGTCGTCCGGCAAGGCGGCGAGCTTCTGCAGGCCTTCCCACATCTGTGACGGCTGTCCCTCGAACATCCGCCCGCAGCCGAGCGTGAAGAGGGCGTCGCCCACGAAGGCGATCCGGTCCGCCGCGTCGTGGTAGCTGACGTGGCCGAGCGTATGGCCGCCGGTCTCCAGCACCCGGAAGGTCGTCTCGCCGAGCCGCACCTCGTCGCCTTCCGCGACCTCCCGGTCGAGCGCGGAAACGCGGCGGACCTCGGCGGGGCCGACGATCTCGGCGCCCGTGGCGGCCTTCACCGCCGCGTTGCCGTCGGTGTGGTCGTTGTGCCAGTGGGTGTTCAGGATCAGGCGCAGGCGCCATCCGCTTTCCCCCAGCGCCCGCAGCACCGCGGAGCCGTCCGGCGCGTCGACCGCGGCGGCGTCGCCCGTGGCCGTGTCGCGCACGAGGAAGCCGTAGTTGTCGGAAAGGCAGGGGAACAGGCGAACCTCTAGGCCCATGGTCGCGTCCTTCGTGTCCGGCGGTGTATGCGCTTATATAACGGCCTGACGCCTCAAACGGATCGCATGCGCCGCGACGTCGCCACCCTCGCCAGTTTCTACGCTTCGCCTCTCGGGCGCGCGGCCGTCGACATGGTGGAGCGCAAGCTCCTGGAGGCCTGGGGCGACGCCCGGGGGCTGGACGTGCTCGGCGTCGGCTACGCCACGCCCTTCCTGGAGCGGTTCAACGCCCTGGCGCGCCGGGTGGTCGCCGCCATGCCGGCAGGGCAGGGGGTGGAGCCCTGGCCCAAGGGGGACCCCAACCTCGCCTGCCTGTCCGGTGAAGCGTCCCTGCCGTTCCAGAACGCCTTGTTCGACCGGATCGCCCTGGCGCACGGGCTGGAGGAGAGCGAGGACCCTGTCGCGCTTCTCTCGGAGGTCCGCCGCGTGATGGCCCCGTCCGGGCGGCTGATCGCCGCAGTGGCGAACCGGCGGGGCTGGTGGTCCCGGAGCGAAACCACCCCGTTCGGCTACGGCCGTCCCTTTTCCCGCCCGCAGCTGGAGGAGGCGGTGCGCACTGCCGGGCTGGAGCCCACCGCCTGGTCGCTCTGCCTCTACGCCCCGCCTTTCCCGGCCTTCGCACGCTGGGCGGAACCGTTGGAGCAGGTGGGCGCGCGCATCCTGCCCCCCATGGGCGGGCTGATCCTGATGGAGGCGGTGAAACAGACTTTCGCGATCCGGCCCCGCGGGGCGGTGGCGCCTGCCCGCGTCCCCAAGGTCCACGCCGCCGCCGCCCCCGGTCCGGTCGGCGCGCGGGTGGGCGACCCGCTCAGCCGAACAGGTCCAGGCGGGCTTCCTGCGGCGG
>CAXUCS010000434.1:0-2538 GCA_964249365.1 uncultured Caulobacteraceae bacterium
GTCGCCAGCTGCGGCGCGCTGCTGGCGGGCGCCGCGGCCGAACTCCCCACGCTCGCGGCTCCCCTCGGGCTTGGAGGCGCGGTGTGGCTCGCGACGGCCGTCCACCGGCGGATGCAGGGGCCGCGCGCGAGATAGCGGAGGCTGTACGCCTGCCCTTGAGCCGGGCCGCCACATGCCCCCGGCGCGGTGACCGCGCTTCGAGACGAGGTCCAGCGTCGCCGCGAAGTTTGCAGCCTCTTCCCGGAGCCAGCGGCCGCCGACCCGCATCAGTGTCCGGTGGCGACGACGCTTGCGCCGTCCAGGCGGAAGAACAGCCCGTCGGCGCTGGAGGCGACGAGCTTCAGCCGGCCGGTCGCCGCCATCTCCGCGCCGGTGTAGTTCACCGGCCTGACCGAAAAGATTTCCACCGCCTCCGTCGGGGCGTTCGGGGGGCAGAACGGACAACCGGTGTTGCGCCGGACCAGCATGAAGTGCGCCGATGACGTGCTCGCCTCCAGGGGGAGGATGAAGCCCGCGAGGCGCAGGGGCTTGTTGTCGCGCGCGGCGAGGTCGGGCGGGAAGGTGGCCCTGTACTCGCCGACCTTCATGTCCGGCGTGATCCTGGCGGCGTTGAAGCGATCCCAGGTCGGGTCGTTGTTGACGTAGTGCTGCGGGTTGTAGGTGAGCGCGGGCGCCCCGTCCGCCATCAGGAGGAGCGCCGCAGGAAGGGCGGCAAGGCGTGTGTGCAACCTGGACAGAGCCATCCCGCCTCCACGCCGCTGCGCAGACCTTCGGGCTGAGGTTAGATCATCCGCCCGGCCGCGTCGCGTGGTCCTGCGGCTCCGCCCGCGTTTTGCTTGCTTTCGGATCGCGCGTGCGCCTCCATGGGACTCGAGCGGGTTGGGGGATTGCGGATGATCAGGCCGATGCTGGCCGCCGGGGCGGCGTTCCTCGCCCTCATGTCGGTCGCCGCCCGCGCGCAGACGCCGCTCCGCCCTGACCAGCAGCAGTACCGCAACCTCTACCAGGAGCTGGTGGAGACCAATACGACGCTGTCGGTGGGCAGCTGTACGGCGGCCGCGCAGCGCATGGCCGCCCATCTCAAAGCCGCGGGCTACCCGGACGGCGACCTCACGCTGTTCAGCGTTCCGGAGCATCCCAAGGACGGCGGGCTGGTCGCCGTCCTGCCCGGGTCGGACCCGAACGCGCGCCCGATCCTGCTCCTGGCGCACATCGACGTGGTCGAGGCCAAGCGCGCCGACTGGGCGCGCGACCCCTTCAAGCTGGTGGAGGAGAACGGCTTCTTCTATGCGCGCGGCGCGTCCGACGACAAGGCGATGGCGTCCATCTTCACCGACGCCATGGTCCGGCTGAAGGGCGAACGCCGGCTGAAGCGCACCCTCAAGCTCGCGCTCACCTGCGGGGAGGAGACGAGCGGCGCCTTCAACGGCGCGCAATGGCTGTCGGAGAACCGCCGTCAGCTGATCGACGCGCAATTCGCCCTGAATGAGGGCGGCGGGGGCCGGCTCGACAAGGAGGGCCATCCGCTGGAACTCGCCATGCAGGTCGCCGAGAAGACCGCGCAGGACTACATCATCGAGACGCGCAACCCCGGCGGCCATTCCTCCATGCCGCGGCCGGACAACGCCATCTACGAGCTGGCGAACGCCCTGACCAAGGTGCAGCTCCACACCTTCCCGATCCACATGAACCCGACCACCACCGCCTTCTTCAAGGCGACGGGCAGCCTGCCGAACGAGCCGCAGTCGATGGCCCAGGCCATGGGCGCCATCGCGGCCAATCCGAACGACCGGCTCGCCAACATGGTGCTGTCGCGCGACCCCATGTTCAACTCCACGCTGCGCACCACCTGCGTAGCGACGCTGCTGGAGGGCGGCCACGCCCAGAACGCGCTGCCCCAGCGGGCGGCGGCCGACATCAACTGCCGCATCGTCCCGGGCGAGACGATCGAGGGGACGCGCCAGGCCCTGGTCGACATCATCGGCGACCCGGGCGTGAGCGTCACCGCCAAGACCGCGCGCGGTCCGATCGGCAAGCCCGCGCCGCTCGACCCCGCCGTGTTCGGCCCCGCGACGACGCTGGCGGCCGAGATGTATCCGGGGCTGCCGATCATCCCGAGCATGTCGACCGGCGCGAGCGACTCGATCTACCTCTCCGCCGTCGGCATCCCCTCCTATGGCGTTCCCGGCATCCTCTACGAGGCGGACGGCGGCGGCATCCACGGCCTGAACGAGCACATCCGCGTCAGCTCGCTCTACAAGGGGCGGGACTATCTCTACCGCCTCATCAAACTCTATGGGGCTTCGTAAGCGGCTGCTCAGTGAAGCGGCTGATGCACGCCGCCGTCGCCTTCCACATAGACGCCGCCGCCCGACTGGCAGCCGGCCAGCGCCACCGCAGCGCAGGCGAGCGCCGCCGCAAGCGAAAGGGCGCGTCGCAGGATCATGGGCGCAGCAGCCCGGCCAGCCCGCCATGACGGCTGCAGCCCGCCGGCGCGGCGGCCGTGGGCGCGGGGGGGCGCCGCCGGCGGGCTCAGAC
>CAXUCS010000435.1:0-2533 GCA_964249365.1 uncultured Caulobacteraceae bacterium
GCGTCCACCAGGTAGAGCACCGATCCGCCGATCCCCTCGATCGCCCTCGCTTCGGGCAAGGCGGTGTCGGAGGTGTCGACGCCTTTGGCCCCCCGCTCCAGACAGGTGGCGTAGGCCGCCTCCGCGTCGGCGACGCGGAAGCCCATGGCGTTGGCGGATGGGCCGTGCGCCTTGCGGAACGACGCCGCCTGGCCCTCGCCGCCGTTCACGACCAGGTCGATGCGTCCTTGGCGATAGCGGACCAGGCCGCGGTCGGATCGCTCCGCGGCCGCGACGAATCCCAGCTGCTCGAGCTGGCGGCCCATGGCCCGCGGGTCCGGAGAGGTGAACTCGCAGAAGGCGAAACCATCGAGCCCGAGGGGATTGGCGGTGTCGGTCATGACGGGTCCCTGACGATGTTCCGATCCAACGCCTGAGACCGCCGTGGTGTCCATCGCCGCTGGCGCTCAGGCGGACGTCGCGAAGTCGAAGCGGGCCTCGGTCTTGGCCTTGACCTCGTCCAAGGTGACCGCGGGGGCGAGTTCGGTCAGCGTCAGCCCCGTCCCGCCGTGCTTGTCGACGGAGAAGACGGCGAGGTCGGTGACGATCAGGTCCACGCACGCCTTGCCGGTGAGCGGGAGCGAGCAGCGGTGCAGCAGCTTGGGCTCGCCCGCCTTGTTGGCGTGCTCCATCACCACCACGACCTTCTTCACGCCGGCGACCAGGTCCATAGCGCCGCCCATGCCCTTCACCATCTTGCCGGGGATGGTCCAGTTGGCGATGTCGCCCTCCTCGCTGACCTCCATGGCGCCGAGCACCGTCAGGTCGATGTGGCCGCCCCGGATCATGGCGAAGCTGTCGGCGGAGGAGAAGAAGGACGAGGTCGCAAGCTCGGTGATGGTCTGCTTGCCCGCATTGATCAGGTCGGCGTCCTCCTCGCCGGGGTAGGGGAAGGGCCCCATGCCGAGCATGCCGTTCTCGCTCTGCAGCGTGACGTGCACGCCCTGGGGGATGTAGTTGGCCACTAGCGTCGGGATGCCGATGCCGAGGTTGACGTAGAAGCCGTCGGAGAGCTCGCGCGCGGCGCGCTCGGCCATCTGTTCGCGGGTCCAGGGCATCTTCAGACCTCCGCGCCGGCCGCTGCGGCCGGGGTGGCCCCGACCTCCGCCGGCTCCGGCCGCGGCCGGGTGGTGACGCGCTCGATGCGCTTCTCGTAGTCCGATCCCTGGAAGATGCGCTGGACGTAGATGCCGGGCGTGTGGATGGCGTCGTGGTCCAGTTCGCCCGGGGCGACCAGCTCCTCCACCTCCGCCACCGTGACCCTGCCGGCGGTGGCCATCATCGGATTGAAGTTACGCGCCGTCTTGCGATAGACGAGGTTGCCCTCCTCATCGCCCTTCCAGGCCTTGACCATCGACAGGTCGGCGGAAAGCCCGCGCTCCATCACATAGGCTTCGCCGTCGAAATCGCGCACCTCCTTGCCTTCCGCGACCACCGTGCCGACGCCCGTCCGGGTGAAGAAGGCCGGGATGCCCGCCCCGCCCGCGCGGATGCGCTCGGCCAGCGTGCCCTGCGGGTTCAGCTCCAGCTCCAGCTCGCCGGACAGGTAGAGCCGTTCGAACAGCTTGTTCTCCCCCACGTAGGAGGAGATCATCTTGCGGATCTGGCCATTGTCCAGGAGCACCCATAGGCCGAATCGATCCGCCCCGCAGTTGTTGGAGACGACGGTCAGGTCCTTCGTCCCCGCCTCCCGAAGGGCGGTGATCAGGTTCTCCGGGTTGCCGGACAGGCCGAAGCCTCCCGACATCACCGTCATGCCGTCGAAGAGAACGCCGGCCAGCGCTTCGCTCGCCGAACCGTAGACCTTGCTGGCCATCGGAAGCCGGCCTCCTCCATCACTTTGGCGGCGTGATTAGCACGGCGGGACCGCGGAGCGAATCCGCGGCGCCGTCGTGTTCAGAGCGTGATGTCCTGCTTGCCGCCGATGTCGGGGAGCTTGTGGCTGGCGTTGGCCTTGGCGATCTCCAGCGGATAGGTGATCGGGCCGCGCTTGGAGACCCACACGCGCGCGTCGTGCGGGTCGAGCCGCACCATGGTCAGGCTCGGGTCGGCCTTGCCGTCCGGGTACCAGGCGTCGACGAAGGGCGACCAGTACTGGTCGCGCTTGGCGAGGTCGATGTCCTCCACGAGCGTGCCGTGGATGCAGGCCTGGAACTCCATGTCCTTGGCCATGATGCAGACCATGGCGTCGTGGCCGGAGCCGGTCTGGTGCACGAGGTCGGTGTCCTTCTTGGTGAAGAACCAGATGGCGTCGCCCGCCTTGTCGCCGAAGGCGGCCATGGGCTGCATGTGGTGAGGCTCGCCGCCGACCAGCCCCAGCATGACGATCCGAGCCTCATCCAGCTCCTTCCAGAGCCGGTCGCGCAGCTCCTGCGGGTTCAGGTCCTGATCGGCCATCTCGTCTTCCTCGTCCTGTCGCAGCCATCGCAACAGACGGCGCCGTGCGGGGTTCCCGCACGCGCCTCAGACCTGGAGCCGCGCCTCGTCCAGCACC
>CAXUCS010000436.1:0-2533 GCA_964249365.1 uncultured Caulobacteraceae bacterium
CCGGGCGCCTGGTACCCGGCCACGGTGCTGACGGACGTGCGTCCCGGCCAGCCGGCCTTTGGGGAGGAGGTGTTCGGCCCGGTGGCGGCCGTGATCTCCGCCCGCGACGAGGCGGAGGCGATCCGCATTGCCAATGGGAGCGACTTCGGCCTCGGTTCGGCGGTGATGACGCGCGACCTGGCCCGGGGCGAACGGATCGCCGCCGAGGCGCTGGACGCCGGCATGGCCTTCGTGAACGAGGCCGTTCGCTCCGACCCCCGCCTGCCGTTCGGCGGCGTCAAGGACAGCGGCTACGGCCGCGAGGTCTCCGACTTCGGCATCCGGGAGTTCTGCAACGTCAAGACGGTGCTGGTGCGCGCCGTCGGTTGAGCCCTACCGTCCGAAGTCCCTGGCCAGGGCCAGCATGGCCGCGCGCTGGGGCTGGGAGAACTCGTCCACCTCGCTGTCGTCGCCTTCGCGGATGGCGCGCACCAGGGCCGGGGTGAGGGCGGAGGACAGCGACCAGTTCCAGTAGCGCAGCACCGTCTGCGCCCGGTCCACCGCCATGGTGTCGTAGATGTAGAGGGTGCGGGTCAGCGCGGGCGTCTGCTCCCCGTTCGAGTCGGCCTCCACCCGCCTGAGCGCCCGCCACAGCGCGTTGATCGCGCTCCGCGGCAGACCGGTGGCCTTGCAGAGGATCGCCAGCGGCTCGCCGTACGGATCGGTGAAGATCTTGGCCGCGGTGGTGGGCTTCACCCCGGCGAGGAAGGCGATCTCGCGCGCGGTCTCGCGCGTCATGCCGCCCTGGGCGTCGCCGATCGCCTCGTCCAGGCTCGCGTAGGGGGAGCGGGCGATGGCCGCACGGTTCCGCTGCCGGCGCTCCACGAACTGCAGCGCCTTTCGGACCAGCGGATCCTGCCATTCCTCCTCGGCCGCGAGGGCGAAGATGTCGCTGGAGGCTTCCTGCAGCACCTCGCGGCTGACGGCGAAGCGCTGGAGGATGGCGCGCCGCTGCTCCGGTTCCGACCACCAGAAGAGGACATAGGCGTGGGCGGGCCTGAGCTCGGCGCGCTTCATCAGCCCGGCGATCAGGCCGGGAACGGTCTGGGACGCGGCCACCACCGCGTCCACCGAGTCGCAGGAAAGCCGCGCGCCGGCGTTGCGGAGCAGCGCCTCCACCACCGGCTCCTCGCCGGCCTCGATCAGGGCTTCGCAGACGAGCTCGCCCACCTCGCGGCGCCGGGCCACCAGCAGGCGATGCTCCGGCCCGCCATGCCTCACGCAGTCGATCAGGTCCGCGTCGCTCAGCGCGGCGTCGTCCGACAGGAGCGGCCGGGCCACCTCGATGTCGTCACGCAGGAGGAGGCGCAGGAGCCGGCTCGGCATCTCCACCAGGGTGGCGAGGCGCCGGGAGACCCTGAGCCGGTCGCGCGGCGCGGCCTCGCGCAGCATCTCCACCAGGAGGTCGGCGGTCATGGCGCGCTCGAAGGCGTTCACCCGGCTGGAGGGCAGGCAGACGACGTCGGCCAGCCGCTTGATCAGCGCCAGGCGGGCGCGGCCGAGCGCGGGCGTGATCGGGGTGACGTTGGAGGCGCTGTCCAAGGGGCGTGCCGGGTTGCGGGCCGACAGGCTAGCCGCCGCGTCGTTAACCGGAGGTGATCGCTGGCCGTGCGCCGCCTTAACCCGCTGGTCGTTCCCGCCGTGCCAGCCTGCGCGGGAGGAGACCCGCCCGCGTGAGCCTGCCCCCGTTCGTCTTCAAGCTCGCGCTCGGCGCCCTGGAGCCGCTCCTTGCCGCCACGGTGGTCCGGCACACGATCGAGCGGGCCTGGCCGGCGCACCTGAAGCGCGAAGGTGTCGAGGGGTTGAGCCTCGCCGCCTGCCTCCTCCTCGCGGTCGGGCAGTTCGCCGCCACGCCGGCGCTCGGCGGCCTGACCACCGCGGCGGTGAACGGGGCGGGCGGCGGGCTGATCGCGCTCCCGACCCGCGGCTGGGGCTGGTGGGTCGCCCTGGCGGTCTACGTCCTGGCCATGGACCTCGGCGAATACCTGTTCCACCGCGCCCAGCACGCGATCCCGGCGCTCTGGGCCATGCATTCGCTCCACCACAGCGACCGCGCCTTCGACGCGCTGACGACGGCGCGCCACTTCTGGCTGGAGCCGGCGATCAAGACGCTGACGATCTGGCTCGCGGTCGGCATGCTGTTCCGCACGCCGCCGAGCGTGGCCTTCGTCTACGTGCTCCTCAGCTTCTGGCACTATGTGGTGCATTCCAACACCCGCTTGCACTTCGGGCGCTGGACCTGGGCGGTGAACGGGCCGGCCTACCACCGGCTGCACCATTCCGCGGCCGCCGAGCACTTCGACGTCAACTTCGCCTCGCTCTTCCCTCTCTTCGACGTCCTGAGCGGCGCCTACCGGCCGCCACGGCCCGGCGAGCGGATCGTCACGGGCCTGGACACCGGCGAGGCGCCGGCGGGCGTCCTGGACGTGCTGGCCTGGCCGGTGCGCGCCAGGCTCCGACCCGGGCGGCGGCGCGCGCTCGCCGCGGCCTGACC
>CAXUCS010000437.1:0-2521 GCA_964249365.1 uncultured Caulobacteraceae bacterium
CGGCAACACGTTCTTCCTGTCCAGCCGTTAGCGCCGCATGGTGTCGGCTCCGCTCGGCGCCTTGAGCAGAACTTGGCCTTGCTCCAGGAAGCGGACATTCCCTGGGGCACGGCTCCGGGGGGCGCACGTCAGGCGGCTCTGCGGCGCTCGAGCATGCTCGCCGGGAAGGATCAGGAGACATGCTCGGCTGGCACGCATTAGGCTACCGTGACAGTGAATAGCGTCGCATGAGGCCTGCCATGATTGAGCTCGTGATCGACCAGCGCCGCAAAGACCTTGGTGGATTCGAGGTGGGCCGGGTGCTTCCGTGGGCCAAGCGGCGGATGGTCGGCCCTTTCGTGTTCTTTGATCACATGGGCCCGGCGGACTTCGCGCCCGGCCTGCCCCGCAGCGTGGACGTGCGGCCTCACCCGCACATCGGCCTGTCCACGATCACCTATCTCTTTGAGGGCGAGATCATGCACCGCGACAGCCTGGGCACCGTACAGCCGATCCGCGCGGGCGAGGTGAACTGGATGACGGCCGGACGCGGCATCACCCACTCCGAGCGTTTCGAGAAAGGGCGGCTTCAGGGAGACAGGCTGCACGGCATCCAAACCTGGGTGGCCCTCCCCGAGGCCGACGAGGAGATCGCCCCGGACTTCAGCCACCACCTCATGGAGGATCTGCCGTCATACGAGGCGAACGGCCTTTTCGCCCGACTGGTCGCGGGCCGCGCGTTCGGCGCGGAGGCCGCCGTGCCGACGCGCTCGCCCATGTTCTACGTGCACTGGGCGCTGCAGCCGGGCGCCGTCGCCGCTGTGCCGGACGAGTATCCCGAGCGCGCCGCCTATGTCGCCACGGGCTCGGTGGAGATCGAGGGCGAGGTGTTCGGCCCGGGACGCATGGCGGTGTTCGCGGCAGGCGGCCAGATCGCGGTGCGGGCGCTGGAGCCCTCCACCGTCATGCTGCTGGGGGGCGACCCGGTCGGCGAGCGCTTCGTGGAGTGGAACTTCGTCTCCTCCTCGCGCGAGCGTATCGAGCAGGCCAAGGCCGACTGGCGCGCGGGCCGCATGAAGCTGCCGGACGCCGATGATGCTGAGTACATACCGCTGCCGCCCGACCCATCAGCACCAGCTAACCCAATGAGCTGACAGGCGACGTTCGTCAGTTCGGCGTCTTAAGCTGCCCTCAGCTCGACTCCAGAGACCGGACGTTTGCGGCGCGGCCACCGACGTCTGATGGAGGCTTGGCGTCGCTTCGCCTTCCCACGCCGGCGGCTCAGAGCGGCCAATGCATGGTAGGCTCAAGCCGACGAACTGGTGCTTGGACGAGCAACCTTGCACGTTTGCACCTCGTCGACGCGAACAGCTGACTGGCGGTCATCATGATGAGGAAGCTGAATGGTGAGTATGAAGGTTTCGACCGTCGACGCGTGATGGCGACCGCCCTGGCGGCCGCATCCGCGGCTGCGGCCGGACCTGCCTGGGCGGACGTCGAAGCGGACGGGCGACGTCGCCCTTTCACCATCTCCGACCTCCGGCTGGAGAACGGGGCGGTGCTGCCCCGCGCAACGGTGATGTACGCAACCTGGGGCAAGCTGAACGCGGCGGGCGACAACGCCGTGCTTCTGCCTTCCCACTACATGGCCGACGCGACCGGCTACGACCGGCTGATCGGCCCGGACAAGGCGCTCGACCCCGCTCAGCGCTTTCTGGTGGCCACCGAGCTGTTCGGGAACGGCAAGTCCTCCTCGCCCAGCAACACGCCCGAACCCCACCATGGCCCGCGCTTCCCGCTCACGACGATCCGCGACAACGTCGAGGCTTGCCGGCGCCTGCTCACCGAGCAGCTTGGCGTCCGTCGCCTCGACGCGGTGATCGGCTTCTCCATGGGCGGCGAGCAGGCGTTCCAATGGGCGGTCAGCCATCCGGACTTCGCGCGACGCGTCGTCGTCACCTCGGCGACGGCCAAGTGCTACCCGCACGGGATCGTCAGGCTGGAGAGCCAGATCCAGGCGATCGCCACGGACCCCGCCTTCAAGGGCGGCGACTACGCGGCGCAACCCGAAGCGGGCCTCAGCGCCTTCGGCTTGGTCTGGGCGCCCTGGCTGTACTCGCAGGAGTGGTGGCGCCGCGAGCTCTGGAAGGTGGACGCGCCCAACGACACCCTGGCCCAGGCCATCGACAAGTTCCGCCACGGCTTCATCCCGGGCGGTGACGCCAACGACATCATCCTGCAGATGCGCACCTGGGAGCACCACGATGTGGGCGCGACCCCCGGTTTCGGCGGGAGCACGGAGCAGGCGCTGCGCTCGATCAAGGCGCCCCTTCTCTACATGCCCTGCGAAACGGATCTGTACTTCCCCCTGGAGGACGCGCGCTATGAGGCCGCCTTCATCCCCAAGGTGGACCTGAGGCCCATCCCCTCCTTGTGGGGCCACACCGCCGGCGCCGCCAGCAATCCGGCGGACGGCCGGTTCCTGAACGAGGCGATCTCAAAGTTCATTCGGGCGTGAAGGGCCGGCCTGCGCCAGGAGCGG
>CAXUCS010000438.1:0-2519 GCA_964249365.1 uncultured Caulobacteraceae bacterium
GTCCTTCGCCGTCGCCTGGCGGAGGTCGAGCGCCTGGCGGACCGCGACCCGCTCACCCCGCTCCTTAACCGCCGCGCCTTCCTGCGCGAGCTCGCGCGCACGGCGGCCTTCTGCCGGCGCTACGGCGCGCCCGCCTGCCTCGTCTATCTCGACCTGGACGGGTTCAAGGCCGTGAACGACGCGCACGGTCACGCGGCGGGCGATGCGGTGCTGCAGGCGGTAGCGCGCGGGCTCCTGGACCATGTGCGCGAGTCCGACGTGGTGGCGCGGCTCGGCGGCGACGAGTTCGCGGTCCTGCTGGCCCAGGCCGAGGAGGCGGCCGGCCGGGTCAAGGCGCGCGCGTTGGCCGCCGAGCTGGAGCGCGAGCCGGTGGCGGTCGAAGGCGCCGCCGTGCGCATCCGGGTGTCCGCCGGGGTCCGCGGCTGGGAGCCGGAGCTCACGGCGGCGCAGTGGCTGGCGGAGGCGGACGCGGCCATGTTCCTGCGCAAGGGCGGGCGGCGCTAGAGCCTTCAGGCGATGATGTCGGGGGTAAGCTGGTCTTCCAGCCGGCTGATCTCGTCGCGCAGGCGCAGCTTCTTCTTCTTCAGCCGGGCGACCTGGATCATGTCGGGCCGGGGCTTGGCCTCCAGCGCGTGGACGGCGGCGTCCAGGTCCTGGTGCTCGACCCTCACGTCGGCGAGCCTGGCGCGGAGGCCCGCGTCCGTCCCGTCCAGGATCGGCCCGTCGTCGTTCATGCAAGCGCGGCCCCTGAACGGCGCCGACCGAAGGCGCACCCCTTGGCTAAGACTTAGCAGAGAGCCCCGGTGCGTAAAGCCGGAGCTAAACTGGATCGCTTTCACGCAGGCGTGACCTGACAGCGCCCCGAGGCTCTGGCCTACTCCCCACCGCAAGGCCGAAGGAGCACCCTATGGCGGTTGACGGACGTATCCGCGAACTGGACTCGCGCCACCAGAGCCTGGACCAGGCGATCCAGGACGAACACCGGGCGCCCAGCGCCGACCACCTCCACATCCACGAGCTGAAGCGCCGCAAGCTCAGGCTGAAGGAGGAGATCGAAGTCCTCCGCGGCGCCCGGGCTCATTGACCCGCGGCGTCCTCGACTAGGCCCACGCCGGGCGGAGGCGGGCGCGGCTAGGCGCCCTGGCCCGCTTCCGCCGCCGGCCGCAGGGTGGGGCCGTCATCCACCGCGGGACCCGCTTCCCTGGCCTTCTTCTCGGCCGCCTTCTTCACCACCGCGTCCAGGTCGAGCTGACCGACCAGGCCGAGCGTCACAGGGTCCACCGGCTTGATGGCGGCGCTGTTCCAGTGGCTGCGGCTGCGCACGGAGTCGATGGTGGCCTTGGTCGTGCCGAGCAGGCCCGCGATCTGGGCGTCGCTCACCTCCGGATGGTTACGGAGGAACCAGGCGATGGCGTCCGGCCGGTCGCCCCGGCGCGACACGGGGGTGTAGCGGGCCCCGCTCTTCTTGGCGGGCTTCAGCATCTCGGCATGGCGGCTCTTCTGCGCCACCATCCGGTAGTTCGGGCTCTTCTCCGCCTTCTCCAGCTCCTCGCGGGTGAGCTGGCCGTTGCCGATGGGGTCGGCGCCGCGGATGTCGTTCGCCACCTCGCCGTCCGCGATGCCGGTGACCTCCAGGGGGTGCAGGCCGCAGAAGTCGGCCACCTGCTCGAAGGTCAGGGAGGAGTTGTCCACCAGCCAGACGGCGGTGGCCTTGGGCATCAGGATGTCGGCCATGGGTGCGGGCCTCTTCTCATGAAGTTGACGGCAGAAACAGCGGCGCCCGGCGGCTCGCCGGGCGTCAAGACCTTGTAGCATAGTTGCAAACGCCGTCCGCCGCAAAGGGCGACATGGATCAGGCCGGCGCGAACACCATGCGCACGTCGCCCGGCGCGCGTTCGTTCTCCCCCAGCCGGGCCACGAAGCGCAGCAGCCCCTTCAGGCACATCACCTCCAGCCGGCCGAAGAGGAGGAACCCTTCCTCGCTGAAGTCGCCGTGCTGGAAGAGTTCGGCGCTGACATAGCCGTCGCGCCTTGCGCGCCGCAGGACGGCGCATTCCTCAGCGGTGATCTGGACGGACGTGTTCTGGGTCTTCACGGCAGGTCGCCTCCTCAGCACCGTGCATGTCCAGACCATAACAGCCGTACGTGTCGCACTTTTCGCCAAAAGATGACCTTTGCAGGCCGCCCGCCACAATTCTTACCTGAGTCTTTACAGCCGTGTGTCGGAAGGCGTGAGCCGTCCCATCGCTCAGAGCCTGACCCGAGAGGTAGTTGGAAAAAGGGGCTGCAAAGCGCAACCAGCCCCCGACCAGGCCGGCGCAGTGGGTGGAGCCTGTCCTCGGGCCAGCCGGAGGCTGGTCCCGGAGGACGCCGGGAAGAAGGTGAAAGGGCGAAAGATCCACGCCCCGGTGGACACCCTGGGTCTGCCGATCCGCCTGGTGGTCCATTCGCTTACCGCTCAGCCGTCGCGTGGGACGCGGCGGTCAAGGGTTGGAGCGGAGCGGCCCTTGACGGGCGCG
>CAXUCS010000439.1:0-2514 GCA_964249365.1 uncultured Caulobacteraceae bacterium
CCCCTGGGCCTGGTTCGCCCGGGCGCGCGCCTTTGTGCTGCCCTCGCGATGGGAGGGCTTCCCGAACGCGCTGCTGGAAGCCATGGCGTGCGGCGCCCCGGTGATCACGAGCGCCTGCGACTTCGGCCCGCGCGAGGCGATCGCCCATGGCCACAGCGGCCTCCTGGTCCCGCCCGATGACGCGGGCGCGCTGCGGTCTGCGCTGGACGAGCTCCTCGCCGATCCGGACCGCGCCGGCCGTTTCGGAGCGGCCGCCCGCGACAGGGCGCGCGGCTACAGCCTCCAGCGCTCCGTCGCGGCCTACGCCGCGATCTTCGAACGCGAGGCCGAGGCGAGGCCCGAAGCGAGCCCGCATCGCGTCAAACGCGAAAATGCGAACCTGGCCTGAACGCGACTGCATCCGCTCTCCGGGCCGCGTCGTATCCAAGTCGTGGCCCTCCGGGTGTCGGCGGAGCCGCAGCGCGTGGAAGGACTGTGTCATGGCCGGAGTTGAGGGGGCGGACGCCGCCATCCTGGCGGAACTGCAGGAAAGGCGGAGCGAGCGCCGCGCGGCGCGGCGCGACTTCTTCCGACTGGCGGGCGGCGTTGCAGCCGGCGCGGCCGGCACCATGGTGCTGACCGCCTGCGGGGGCGGCAGCTCGACGACCACGGCCGCGGCGCAGAGCACCTCGTCGGCGCCGAGCGATGCGGACATCCTGAACTTCGCGCTGAACCTCGAATACCTGGAGGCGAACTTCTACAGCTACGCCTCCACGGGCGCCTCGATCGACGGCAGCCTGATGAGCGGCACGGGCACGCAGGGCTCCATCACCCCCGGCCAGAAGGCCAACCTGACCTCCCCCCTGGTGATCGCCTACTCCAACGAGATCACCAAGGACGAGGTCAACCACGTCAAGTTCCTGCGGAGCGCGCTCGGGACCTCGGCCGTCGCCCAGCCGGCGCTGGACCTGTCGCCGGGCGGCGCCTTCACCACCGCGGCCATGGCGGCGGGGCTGATCACCTCGGGACAGTTCAACCCCTACGCCAGCGACGAGGCCTTCCTGCTCGGGGCCTACATCTTCGAGGACGTGGGCGTGACCGCCTACCACGGCGCCTCGCCGCTCATCAGCAACAAGACCTATCTGGACGCGGCCGCCGGCATCCTGGCGGTCGAGGCCTACCACTCGGGCCTGGTGCGGACCGCGCTCTATGCGCTCGGCCTGCAGCAGCCGGCGCCGGCCATCGATCCCTTCGCCGCGACCGCCGCCATCTCCAACCTCCGCTCCAAGCTGGACGGGACCGGCAACGACGACCAGGGCATCCAGGGCGCCAACTCCACCATCTCCAACATCGTGGACGCGGACAGCAACACGATCGCCTACGACCGCACCACCGCCGAGGTGCTCAACATCGTCTACGGCCAGCCGGCCGGCTCCAAGGCGTCGAGCGGCCTGTTCTTCCCGAGCGGCATGAACGGCAACATCCGCGTGAGCGGATGACGGGCTCGCCCCAAGCGTAGCCGGGCCCGGGCCGGCCCCCTGCGGGCCGGCCCGGGTGATCCGTTTCAGCCCAGCTCCTCCTCCTCGACCTGGGCGATGGCGTCCCTGCCGCCGTTCAGGTGGGCGGCGAGCGTGTGGCCGAGCGCCACGGCGCCGACGCACAGCGCCACCGACATCCCCACGTTCACCGCCGCGCGGGCGGGATGGCCGGTGCGCAGGGCGTCCAGCGTCTGCAGGCTGAAGGAGGAGAAGGTGGTGAAGCCGCCGCACACCCCCACCATGACGAACAGCCGCGCCTCCTCCGGCAGCGGGAAGCGGCCGCTCGCGAGCGTCAGCGTGCCGAACCCGCCGATCAGGAAGGAGCCGAGGACATTGATCATCACCGTGCCCCAGGGCACGCCCTGGCTGATCGGCAGCGTCAGGAGCGACAGGCCGTAGCGCGCCAGGGTGCCGAGCGCGCCGCCGAGCGCCAGGATCAGGCAGAGTCGAAGTCCCATGGCGCCCAGTCTCTAGGCGCAAACCGCGCAGCTCCGAAAGCCGGCGGTCCGCCCGGGCGCGCCTGGGCCCTGCGACAGTTGGGAGCCCCGGCCCGTTTGCCCCTGCCCCGTCGCTCCTGTAAGGCTCCCGGTGCGTCAGGTCCCCCGAAAGGGGGTTAAAACGGGAACGGGGTGCAAATCCCCGGCTGTCCCGCAACTGTAAGCGGTGAGCCCCGCCGTCACTGGAAGCCACTGGAGGACCCCGGTCCTCTGGGAAGGCGACGGCCAGAGCTTTGACCCGCGAGCCAGGAGACCTGCCTGTCGCGGCTGTCCTTCGTTCCGGTCGTGGAGAACCGGGCGATACGGGTCCTTTCCCGAGAGACGGCATGTCCAAACCCGCCTGGTGCGGGCCGTCCGCGCGCTCGGCGTGGGCGCGCCCGTGCAGGCGACAGCCGCATGTTGGGAAGACCGATGAGACCTGCACACGCCTTCGCCGCCGCCTCGCTCGCGGCGCTCTGCACGCCCGCCCCCGCGCTCGCCCAGGCACTACCAACCCAGGC
>CAXUCS010000440.1:0-2497 GCA_964249365.1 uncultured Caulobacteraceae bacterium
TCGCCGCCCTGCCCCACATGCCCTCGAGCGTGGACGGCTCGCAGATGCAGGACGCGGTTCCGACGCTGGCGGTGCTCGCCGCCTTCAACGAGACGCCCGTGCGCTTCCAAGGCGTGGCCAACCTGCGCGTCAAGGAGTGCGACCGGCTCCACGCGCTCGCGACCGAGCTGAACCGCCTCTCCCCCGGCCTGGCGTGGGAGGAGCCGGACGCCCTGACGGTGCAGGGCCTGTCCCATCTCAGCGCCCCCACCGCACCCGTCCGCTTCCACACCTACGCCGACCACCGCATGGCCATGAGCCTGGCGCTCGTCGGCCTGCGGCTGGACGGCGTGGAGATCGACGACCCCGCCTGCGTCGCCAAGACCTTTCCAGGCTACTGGGACATGCTGGCGGACCTCGGCGTGGCGCTGGAGCCCACCGGATGAAGGCGCGCGCCGCCGGCGCCCCCCGCCTCCACGCCCACTCCGGACGGAGCCCGAAGGCGAACCCTGCGGGCGGGTTCCCATGCGGGCCCGCCACCCGTCGCGGACACCCTCCTCCGTGTCGCCCGGACGTGTTCCGCGCCAGACGGAGCGCGACCTGACGCCAGAGATCACCGACGTAGAGACGCCAGCCACTCCCGCCAGAACGCCTCTTGAGCCTCCACGGAGGCCGGGAGCACATCAGGGCCCGCTTCGAAGATGCCGACAAGATCGTTCATGCGACCGGCTTGACCCTTGGTAAGCCGGTACGCCTTCAGGCCCTGACCCATGTCTCTCGCCATTCTAGACGGATACACGTTCAGACTGGCGCCGTAGCAGAACGGAACGAGGCGTTCAGACGCGAGTCGACGACGAACTTGGCAAAGGGCGTCGAAGAAGTCAGAAGCCTCAGCTTGGATCGTCCTGCCGCGGTAGGAGCATGTCAGCCCAGCAAGCTCCCATCTTCATGCGTCGTGAAGAGGGCCTTGTCGCCGTGTTCGCCGCCGATCAGCGTTATTTCGTGCTGCTGATCCATGCGTCACGTTTCCTTCGGCGCCGGGCGTCGTAGATCACGATTGGAAGTTGGACACCCTGAGCGGCTGGTCCGTGCGTCCGCTCCTCCGCCGCGAGCCCGGGCCGACCTCAAGGAGCCCGCTGGAGGATGCCGACCGCAAGCCATCCGGCCCGAGACTATTTGGAACTAGAGTCGGAAATCCTGTAGACGGTGACGTCGGACATGGAGCACTCCTCCATGGATGCGTCGCTTACGGCGATGGACCGCACCGGCCTGCCGTCTTTCAGGTAGAAGTCGATCTCGAATACCTGTCGATACAGGTCGCTCCCGATCTTCTGACTGGCGATCTGCGTCACCGATGTGCGCTTGAAGTCCACTCCGTCGTTAACAAGGACGCCCGCGTTCTTGAGTTGAGCGAAGGTCATGCTGGCCGGCCAATTACCCGGTCTGGCGCACTGCGGGTCTGCACGAGCGTCCACAAAGGACAGAAGCGCGATGCTCAAGCCTGCCAGGACGATGTTTCGCGACATGTGCCACCACGATCGAACCGCTTCAGCGTACCAACCGGCAGGTCGCCCTTCAACCCGCCGCCGTCCATCCATAGGTCCGCTCCCTGGCCGAAGCGCTGGTCGCACCGCGCTGTCGCGTCCCTGGAGCCGGACGCACCTGCGCTTCGTTCCATCCCGGACATCAGCGGTGGTGCAGAGGGCGGATAGTCACCTCCCGGCCAGCAACACGCCGGCCAGTCGACTCGCCGATCCCCAGGTTGCAAGCTTCGTGCGATCCAGGCCGGCCATAAGGCGAGCGGGGTCGTGGAGCGCACCTTGGCTTCGCAGGCCTTCGGCTCTCCTGGTTCGGCCGCAACCGCCGCCTCGCCAAGGATTACGAAAACCTCGCCGCCACCGTCCTCTCCTTCCTCACCCTCGCCACCATCCAGTTCGGCATCCGGCGGCTCGCGCGTAGGTAGGCTTTTGAGTCAGGCTCTGAACAGCGGATCAGAGAAGGGGCGATTGAGAAAGTCTGCCCCTACACCCGCGACGCCACGATCGCCTCGTCCCGGTCGCGCTTCTGCGGCGAGGGGCCGAGCCAGGTGGTCTGGCCGAGGCGGGCGGGGGTGAGGTCATCGTCGAGCTGCAGCGGCGGGGTCTCGTCGTGGCAGAGCACCAGCTGGAGGTCGAAGTCGACCGCCGGGCCGACCGCCTCGCGCACCACCTGCTCCAGGAGCGCGCGGGGGCCGTCGGGGCGGAAGAAGCTCTGGAACTCGGGGAGGCCCATGGGGCCGAGGCGCACGCGGAAGCGGCTCTGGACGTCGTAGACCTGGGCGCCCGCCACCGCGTCCGAGCGCCCACCAACGAAAGCGAGACGTCCCCTCCCATGAAGCTGCTTGTCACCGGCGGCGCCGGCTACATCGGTTCGATCGTGTCCCGCCAGCTGCTCGATGCCGGCCACGACGTGGTCGTGCTCGACAGCCTCGAGCGTGGACATCGCGCCGCGGTGGCGCCCGCCGCCCGTTTCGTGCAGG
>CAXUCS010000441.1:0-2495 GCA_964249365.1 uncultured Caulobacteraceae bacterium
AGCTCGCCACCGCGCAGCAGACCGTCCAGGGCGCGCAGGCCTCGTACGGCCAACAGGGGGCGGAGGTGCAGGCGGCCGAGGCCGCGCTGACCTACGCCGGCCGCGAGCTGGTGCGCCAGCGGGCCATGGCGGCCTCTGGCGTGTCGTCCCAGGCGCAGCTGGACGCCGCCGCCGAGGCGGTGGCGAACGATCAGGCCCAGCTCGCCGCCGCCCGCCAGACCCAGGCGGCCGCGCTGGCCGGCCTCGGCGGCCAGGCCGGGGGCGCGGTGGCCGGCTATGCGGGGGTGAAGACCGCCCAGGCGACGCTGGACCGGGCGAGGCTGAACCAGTCCTACGGCGTGGTCCGCGCCTTGCAGGACGGGATCGTCACTAAGGTCGAACAGGTCCAGGTCGGCGACTTCGTCAACGCCGGCCAGCCGCTCTTCACCCTGGCCGCGCCACGGCTCTGGGTGGAGGCCAACTTCAAGGAGGACCAGCTCGCCTACATGCGCCCGGGCCAGCCCGCCACCGTGCGCATCGACGCCTACCCGGACCGCAGCTACGCCCTGCACGTGGCGAGCCTGAGCCCCGGCACCGGCAACAGCTTCTCCGTGCTGCCGGCGGAGAATGCGACCGGCAACTGGGTGAAGGTGGTGCAGCGCCTGCCCGTGCGCCTCGTCTTCGACGAGGATGTCTCGCAGATCAGGGCGCCGCTCGCCGCGGGACTGTCGGCTAAGGTCACGGTGGACACCGCCCATCGTCGCACCCTGTTCGGGTTCGGCCTCAACCACGCCGGGGGGCGCGGCCGGTGAGGCGCGCTGCGCCATGAGCGACGGCTTCGATGTGGTCCCCAACCGACCGCTGATCGTGGTGTCGATCATGACGGCGACGGTGATGAACTCGCTGGACACCACCATCGCCAACGTCGCCCTGCCGCACATCCAGGGCAGCGTCTCGGCGTCGGCGGACCAGATCACCTGGGTGCTCACCTCCTACATCGTGGCCTCGGCCATCATGACGCCCATGGCCGGATGGCTGGCCGGGCGGTTCGGGGCCAAGATCGTCTTCATGATCTCCATCGCCGGGTTCACCTTCACCTCGGCGCTCTGCGGGATCGCCTCGAGCCTCAGCGAGATCGTCGGCTTCCGCCTGCTGCAGGGGCTGTGCGGGGCGGCGCTGGTGCCGCTGTCCCAGGCGGTGCTCCTCAACATCTACCCGCGCGAGCGGCACGGCCAGGCCATGGCGGTTTGGGGCATGGGAGCCATGCTCGGGCCGATCATGGGCCCGGCGCTCGGCGGCTGGCTGACGGAGAACTTCAGCTGGCGCTGGGTCTTCTACATCAACCTGCCGTTCGGCATCCTGGCCTTCTTCGGCTTCTGGCTGTTCCTGCCGGCGGCGCGGGCGGCGGTGGGCCGACGGCTGGACTTCTTCGGCTTCCTGACGCTGAGCCTCGCGGTCGGCGCGCTGCAGCTGATGCTGGACCGCGGCCAGCAGAAGGACTGGTTCTCCTCCACCGAGATCTGGGTGGAGGCGGGGCTGGCGGTGCTCGGCTTCTGGTGGGCGATCGTCCAGACCGCCACCGCCTCGCAACCCTTCATCAACCGCGAGGTTCTGCGCGATCGCAACTTCATGGTCTGCACCTTGTTCGGCTTCTTCATCAACATCCTGCTGTTCGCCACGCTGGCCCTGCTGCCGCCGATGCTGGAGAGCCTGATGAACTATCCGGTGGTGACCACCGGGCTGGTGACCGCGCCGCGGGGCTTCGGCACGCTGTTCTCCATGTTCGTGGTCGGGCGGCTGATCGGGCGGGTGGACACCCGCGCCATCATCCTGGCGGGCCTGGGCGTCACCGCCGGCTCGCTCACCGCCATGACCCGCGTCAACCTGCAGATGGGCCCGGACCTCGTGGTGCTGGCGGGCGTGGCGCAGGGGGTCGGCGTGGGGCTGATCTTCGTGCCGCTCTCCACCGTCGCCTTCGCCACGCTGGACCCCCGGCTCCGCACGGACGCGGCGGGGCTGTTCACGCTGGTGCGCAACATCGGCTCGTCCGTCGGCATCTCGGTGCTGGAGGCCACGCTCGTCAGCAACACCCAGATCATCCACGCCGACCTGGTCCGCCACCTCACGCCGGACAACCCCAACCTGCGGCTCTACGCCCCGCCCGGCTGGTCGCTGGCCAGTGCGGGCGGGCGGGCCTTCGCCGACGCCCAGGTCACCGCCCAGGCCGCCATGACGGCCTATGCCGACGACTTCAAACTGATGCTCACCATTGCGCTCATGGTCATGCCGCTGGTGCTGCTCATGCGCCCGGCCCGCGCCGCTCCGGCGAAGGGAGAGCTCCATGCGGTGGAATAGGCCCGCGGTGCTGTCGGCGGCCCTGGCCGGGGTCGCGGCGGGCTGTACGGTCGGCCCGGACTTCCACCGCCCGCCGGCCCCCTCGGTCGCAGGCTATGCGATGGCCAGCGACGACGCCGACCAGGCCGCGGGCGTGGCGCTGGGCGCGGCGGTCGCAGCCG
>CAXUCS010000442.1:0-2493 GCA_964249365.1 uncultured Caulobacteraceae bacterium
GGCGGGAAGGCGTGGTCGCGCCGCGCGGTCCCGCGCGTCGCCTGGAGATAGACGATCCCGTCGCGCACCCGGTTGCGCCGCACCGTCTCGCGCAGGATGGCCAGGAGCGCCGGGCGGGGTCGCGGGATCGGGATGGCGAGTTCGCCAAGGCTCCGCTCCAGCCGGGCGAGGTGGCCCTCCGCATCCGCCAGCCGGCCGCCGAGCACCGCCCAGACCTCGTAGACGCCGTCGGCGAACTGGAAGCCCCGGTCCTCCACGTGGACGACGGCGTCGGCGTGGCGGACGTAGCGCCCGTTCACGTAGGCGATGCGGGTCATCAGTCCTCGTCGTCATCGACGCCGCCGCGGAGCGGAGCCACGCCGAGCGACTTCAGCTTCCTATGCAGCGCTGAGCGCTCCATGCCGATGAAGGTGGCGGTGCGGCTGATGTTGCCGCCGAAGCGCAGGATCTGGGCGGTGAGATATTCGCGCTCGAACACCTCACGTGCGTCGCGGAGCGGAAGCGCGATGATCCGCTCCGGACCGACGGAGCCCGCAGCCCCGGCGGCTGCCACTTCGGCGGGCAGCATCTCGGCGGTGATGACCTCGCCGGGGTCGCCGGACGCCAGGATCATCAGCCGCTCGACATTGTTCCTGAGCTGGCGGACGTTGCCGGGCCAGTCGTGGACCTGGAGCGTGGCGATGGCGTCCTCGCCGAGGATCCGGCGGGGCAGTCCGGTCGCCTCCGCGATCCGCTGGATGAAGTGCTCCACCAGTTCGGCGATGTCCTCGCGCCGCTCGCCGAGCCCCGGCACCCGCACCGGCACCACGTTCAGCCGGTGGTAGAGGTCCTCGCGGAAACGCTCCGCCTCGATCTCCTCGCGCAGGTTCTTGGACGAGGACGAGATCACGCGCACGTCCACCTGCACGTTCTGGTCGCCGCCGACGCGGCGGAAGCGCTGCTCGACCAGGACGCGCAGGATGCGCCCCTGGGTCTCGCGGGGCATGTCGGCCACCTCGTCGAGGAACAGCGTGCCGCCGTGGGCGCGCTCGAAGGCGCCGATCTTCTTGGGCCGGCCGCCCTCGCCTTCCTCGCCGAACAGTTCGCTGTCCATGCGCTCGGGCGAGATGCCGGCGGCCGACAAGGCCACGAACTCGCTCCGCGCCCGGGGCGAGGCGTCGTGGATGAGGCGGGCGGCCAACTCCTTGCCCGAGCCCGGCGGGCCGGAGATCAGGATGCGGCTGTTGGCGGGCGCGACCTTGCCGATCATGCCCTTCAGCTGGGTGATGACGGCCGATCGCCCGAGCAGCCCCTCCGGCGCGATGGCCTGGGTGCGCAGACGCCGGTTCTCGCGGCGGAGCGAGGCCGCCTCCAGCGCCCGCTGCACCATGATTAGGAGCCGGTCGGACTTGAAGGGCTTTTCCAGAAAGTCGTAGGCGCCGCGCTTGATGGCGGAGACGGCCGTCTCGATGTTGCCGTGGCCCGATATCATCAGGACCGGCAGCTCGGTGTCGAAGCCCTTGACCATGTCCAGGAGCTCCAGCCCGTCCATGCCGCCGCCCTGCATCCAGATATCCAGGATCAGGAGCGAGGGACGGCGCGCGCGGATGGCGGCCAGCGCGGCGTCGGAGTCCGGGGCGGTGCGGATCGCATAGCCCTCGTCCTCCAGGATGCCGCCGACCAGGTCGCGGATGTCCGCCTCGTCGTCCACCACCAGGATGTCAGTCGCCATTCGAACTCCTCAGACGGCGGCGAGCTGGCGGGGCTGGGCGTCCACCCCCGTCCGCGTCACCACCGGGAACTGCAGCCGCGCCCGCGCGCCGCAAAGGCGCTGGGCGTCGGACAGCACGAACTCGCCGCCGTGCTCCTCCAGGATGCGCTTCACGATGGCGCGGCCGAGCCCCGTCCCCTTTTCGCGCGTGGTGACATAGGGTTCGGTCAGGCGCTCGCGCCCCTTCGCCGGCAGCCCGACACCGTTATCCTCCACTTCGAACACCACCTGGCCCTCCTCCACCAGCAATCGGGCGAGGATGCGGCCGGGCGGCTCGGGCTGGGCGGAGGTGCGCGCGCCCACCGCCTCCCCGGCGTTCTTCAGGATGTTCAGGAGCGCCTGGGCGACCAGGCCTCGGTCGCAGGTGAGCGGCGCCGGGCCGCCGGGGACCTCGCAGTCCACCTCGATCTCCGGATGGGCCACGCGTTGGGCGAACACCGCCTGGTTCAGCAGCTCGACGGCGTTCTCGTCGGCGAACCGCGGCGCGGGCATGCGGGCGAAGGATGAGAACTCGTCCACCATGCGCCCGATGTCGCCTACCTGACGGATGATGGTGTCGGTGCAGCGGTCGAAGGTCTCCAGGTCGCCGGCGATCTCCTTGCGGTAGCGGCGGCGCAGGCGCTCGGCCGAGAGCTGGATGGGCGTCAGCGGGTTCTTGATCTCGTGGGCGATGCGCCGGGCCACGTCGCGCCAGGCGGCGTTGCGCTGGGCCGACAGGAGCCGGGTGATGTCGTCGAAGGTCA
>CAXUCS010000443.1:0-2485 GCA_964249365.1 uncultured Caulobacteraceae bacterium
CGACGACCCGGGACCGGGCCAGCTCCAGGTCCCGGACCCGCTGGGTCAGCGTGCCCGGCCCGAGCAGGGACCGGATCAGCCACCGGTCGACCAGCACCGACCCCCGGGTCAGCCAGGGCGCGGCCAGCAGCAGCACCACCCCGAACAGGGCCACCCACAGCGTGGCGGCCCAGCTGCCGGCGTGGACGACGGCGTTGAACGGCGGCGGGGTGGCGGCGGGCCAGGTGGCCGAAGTGCTCGGACGCTACGCCGAGGCCTTTCCGCCCGGCTACCGGGACCAGTACGGCGCCGCCGAGGCCCTGCGTGACCTCGCCGTCATCGAGCAGATGGCCGCCGGCGAGCCGCTGCGCATCCGCGCCTACCGCTGCGCCGGCGACAGCACGACCCGTTTCCGCTTCAAGCTCTACCGGCCGGACCGGTCCGTGCCCCTCGCCGATGTCCTGCCGATCCTGGAGGACATGGGGTTGAAGGCGCTGGTGGAGGAGGGCTTCCCCGTCACGCGCCTCCTGGACGGCCAGCGCCGGCCGACCTGGGTGCACGAGTTCGTGCTGGAGGACGAGCGCGGCGAGCGGCTGGTGTTCGCCGACATCCAGGCCGCCTTCGAGGCGGCCTTCCTGGCCGTGTGGTGCGGCCGGACCGAGAGCGACGGCTTCAACCGCCTCGTGCTCGAACTCGGCGCCTCCTGGCGGGAGGTGGCGCTTCTCCGCGCGCTCGCGCGCTACCGCCAGCAGAGCGGGCTGGACCCGAGCCAGGGCGTTCAGGAGGCGGCGCTCTCCGACCACCCCGAGATCGCCCGCCTCATCCTGGACCTGTTCCAGGTCAAGTTCGACCCCGCCCTGGCCGCGGGCGTGGCCGAGCGCGGCGTACGGGCCGGGGAGGTCTCGGCCGCCGTCACCGAGGCGCTGGCGGGCGTGGAGAGCCTGGACGCGGACCGGGTGCTGCGCCGGCTGGCCGCCCTGGTCGCCGCGCTCAAGCGCACCAACTACTACCAGGAAGCGGACGGCGGCGGGCCCAAGCCCTACATCAGCTTCAAGGTCGCGAGCGGCGAGCTGGAGGACCTGCCCGCCCCCAAGCCCTACCGCGAGATCTTCGTCTGGGCGCCGCACGTGGAGGGCGTGCACCTGCGCTTCGGGCCGGTGGCGCGGGGTGGCCTGCGGTGGTCCGACCGCCGCGACGACTTCCGCACCGAGGTGCTGGGCCTGGTCAAGGCGCAACAGGTCAAGAACGCCGTCATCGTGCCGGTGGGCTCCAAGGGCGGCTTCTATCCCAAGGCCCTGCCCCGCGGCGGCGCGGCCGATGCGGTCAGGGCGGAAGGGGTGCGCGCCTATCGGACCTTCCTGTCGGGGCTCCTGGACATCACCGACAACCTGGACGCCGTGGGCGCGGTGGTGCGGCCTCAGGGCGTGATCGCCCACGACGGCGACGACCCCTACCTGGTGGTGGCCGCCGACAAGGGCACCGCCACCTTCTCCGACATCGCCAATGCGGTGGCGGCCGACTACGGCTTCTGGCTCGGCGACGCCTTCGCGTCCGGCGGCTCGGCCGGCTACGACCACAAGGCCATGGGCATCACCGCGCGCGGCGCCTGGGTGGCGGTGGAACGCCACTTCCGCGAGATGGGCAAGGACATCCGTTCGGAGCCCTTCACCTGCATCGGCGTGGGCGACATGAGCGGCGACGTGTTCGGCAACGGCGCGCTGCTATCCCGGGCGATGAAGCTCCTCGCCGCCTTCGACCACCGCCACGTCTTCCTCGATCCCGATCCCGACCCGGCCGCCTCCTGGGCGGAGCGCCAGCGGATGTTCGCCCTCCCCCGCTCATCCTGGGCCGACTACGACCCGTCCGCGATCAGCCGGGGCGGCGGCGTCTTCCCGCGCAGCGCCAAGTCCATCCCGCTGAGCGGGGAGGTCCGCGCCCTCCTCGGCGTGGAGGCCGAGGCCCTGTCGCCGCCCGAGCTGATCCGCGCCATCCTCCGGGCGCCGGCCGAGCTCCTCTACCTCGGCGGCATCGGCACCTATGTGAAGGCGGCGGGCGAGAGCCACGCGGAGGTCGGCGACCGGGCCAACGACGCGGTGCGGGTCGACGCGACCGAGCTCCGCGTCCAGGTCGTGGGCGAAGGCGCCAACCTCGGCTTCACCCAGGCGGGCCGGATCGCCTTCGCCCGTTCGGGGAACGGGGGCGCGGGCGGACGGATCGACACGGACGCCATCGACAACTCCGCCGGCGTCGACACCTCCGACCACGAGGTCAACATCAAAATCCTGCTCGGCCAGGCCGAGCGGGCGGGGGCGCTGGAGCCCTCGGCGCGCAACCCGCTCCTCGCCGGCATGACCGACGCGGTCGGCCGCCACGTGCTGGCGCACAACTACGACCAGACGCTCGGCCTCTCGCTGCAGGTCGCCAGCGCGCCGGCCGAGCTCGACGCGCAGGAAGGCTTCATCCTGGAGCTGGAACGGCGCGGGCGGCTCGACCGGCGGGTGGAGGG
>CAXUCS010000444.1:0-2479 GCA_964249365.1 uncultured Caulobacteraceae bacterium
GCCGAGTTGCTGGCGTTGGTGTTGATCCGCAAAGCGTTAGCGGCCGTGCCGACATGCGGCACGCCCGCAGCGCCGGAGACGACCTCCTGCTCGCGCGACTGGCGGATGCGGGCCACCTCCGTCTTCAGGTCCAGGTTTCCGGCCATGGCGCGGGTGACCAGGCTGTCCAGCTCCGGGTCGTGGAACTGCTTCCACCAGCTCTGGACCTGGGACTCGTCGACCGGAACGGCGAGCGGCTGGCTGATCGGCGCCTTGGCCTTGGTCCCGACCTCCTGGAAGGCGGGGGGTGTCGCCAGCTCCGGCCGGCGGTAATCCGGGCCCACCGTGCAGGCCGATGCGGCCGTCGCAGCCAGGAGCGCCGCCAGCGCGGGTCGCAAGCGTGGGTGGGTCATCCGGCTCCTCCGGCGGGCGCGTCGCCCTGGGGCTTGCGCATGAGCAGGAGGAGCGGCACGCAGGCCAGCGTCATCCACATGAGAAGGCGGAAGGCGTCGATGTAGGACAGCATGCCGGCCTGCTGGCCCACCGACTGGTAGACCTGCTGCAAGGCCTGGGAGTTTGCCGCGGCGGCCGGCTGGCCGTTGTTCTGCAGCGCGCCCTGCATCTGGGAGAGACCCTGCGCGAAGTTGGGGTTCAGGGGGCTGAGGCTCTCGACATAGCGCGCCTGGTGGAACTGCTGGCGCTGTTCGGTCAGGGTCTGGACGGCGGAGATGCCGATGGAGCCGCCGAGGTTTCGCATCACGTTCATGAGCGCGGAGGCCTGGTTGCTCTGCTCCGGCTTCAGCCCGACATAGGCGACCGCGGTGATCGGCACGAACAGGAACGGCAGGCTGAAGGCCTGGAAGGCGCGCGCCCAGGCGACCGAGGAGAAGGACAGGTCCGTGTCGAGCTGCTGGTAGTTCGCGAACGCGATCGCCTGGGCGAAGAAGGAGAATCCGACCAGGAGCCGCGGGTCGACCTTGGAGCTCATCAGTCCCGCCACCGGCATGAAGATGATGGTCGCCGCCCCGCCGGCGGTCAGCGCCAGCCCGGCGTCCGTCGCCGTATAGCCTATGATCTGCTGCAGCATCTGCGGGATGAACTGCGCCGTCCCGAATATCAGAAGCCCGACCACCAGCAACATGACAGACGCAACGGCGAAGTTCCTCTGGCCGAACATGCGGATGTGGACCACCGGGTCCTTGCGACTGAGCTCCCAGGGGATGAAGGCGATCAGGGATACGACGCTGATGATGGTCGTGATCTGGATCACCGGGCTGGAGAACCAGTCCAGCCGCTGGCCCCGGTCCAGCGTGATCTCCAGGGCGCCGAGGAACAGCGCCGCGAGCGCGAACCCCGGGAAGTCGAAGCGGATGCCTTTCTCCGTCAGCGCCTTGCGCTGCGCGACGATGGCCGGCGGCTCCTGCACGAACAGGTGCACCAGCAGGAGCGACAGCAGGCCGAACGGCAGGTTGATCAGGAAGCACCAGTGCCAGCTGTAGTTGTCCGTCAGCCAGCCGCCGAGGGTCGGGCCGAGCGTCGGCCCCGCCACCACCACGATGCCGTAGCCGGCGAAGGCCAGGCTCCGCTTGGCGGGCGGGAAGGTGTCCACCAGCATGGACTGCTCCACCGCCGCGAGCCCTCCCCCGCCGACGCCCTGGATCACGCGGGCGATGACCAGGAAGGTCAGGTCCTGCGCCAGCCCGCAGAAGAAGGACGCCACCGTGAAGACCAGGATGGAGACCATGTAGTAGCGCTTGCGTCCGAACACGTCCGCCATCCAGCCCGAGATGGGCGTGATCGCCGCCTGGGCCACCAGGAAGGTGGTGAGCACCCAGGTGGCCTCGTCGTAGCTCGACCCCGTGGAGCCCGCGATGTGGTCGAGCGCGACGTTGGCGATGGAGGTGTCCAGCGTCGTCATGAAGGTGGCGATGGAGATCACCCCCAGGATCGCCCAGGGATTGCGGTCGCCCGCCACCGAGCGGGCGGGTGTCCAGCCGCCGTCGGCTCCCGCCGTTGCGTCAGGCACGGCTCAGCGCACCTTCACCTTGGGCTCGACGGACAGCCCCGGGCCGAGGGGGCAGTCCTTGGGAGCGTTGTCGATCAGGATCTTAACCGGCACGCGCTGCACCACCTTCACGAAGTTGCCGGTGGCGTTCTCCGGCGGCAGGAGGCCGAAGGCCTGGCCCGAGCCGTGCTGGATGGAGTCCACATGGCCGGTGATCTTCGCATCCGGGCAGGCGTCCACGTGGATGGTCGCGTCCTGGCCGGCGCGCATGTTGGCGAGCTGGGTTTCCTTGAAGTTGGCGGTGACCCAGGTGTGGAGCGGCACGATGGCCATGACCTGCGCGCCCGCGTTCACATAGTTGCCGATCGCCACGGTGCGCTGGGCCACCGTTCCCGCCTCCGGCGACACCACGTCGGTATAGCCGAGCTGCAGCTGGGCCGAGCGGAGCTGGGCGTCGGCGGCTGGCTCGCCTTCCAGGTCCCGGCGAACTTCGGC
>CAXUCS010000445.1:0-2479 GCA_964249365.1 uncultured Caulobacteraceae bacterium
CCTGCGCCCGGACGTGGCGGCCGCCGCCGCCGGGACCGTCGCGCTCGCGGGGCGCTGAGCGGATTGGCCGCTCCCGCCGCCAGCCCCTCCCCCTGCACCACGGTCGGGGGCGAGGGGTTCAAGCGGCGCTAACGCTTGATCTCCTAAGCTGCCCGCTCGCAAGGAGGGCCGGGCGGCGCATGGACATCGAGGTCTTCAGGCCCGAACGGCTCGCCCCTTCCGACCTGGAGCGCTGGTCGGAGCTGCGCCACGCGGTCGGCCAGACCAGCCCCTTCCTGTCGCCGCACTGGGTGCTGGAATGCGCCCGCGCCGGAGGGCCGGACGCCCGCCGCGCCCGCATAGCCGTCCTGCGCGAGAACGGGCGGCCGGTCGGCTTTCTTTCCGCGCGCGTGTCGCGCTTCGCCGCCCAGCCGGTGGGCGCGCCCCTGTGCGACTACCAGGCCGCCGCCGTGGAGATCGGCCGGAGCTTCGACCCGCGCGCGGTGGTGCGGGCGCTCGGCGTCGGACGGCTGGACTTTGACACCCATCTCGCCAGCCAGCCGGAGATCGCGCCCTTCGTACGCGGACGAGCCGTCAGCCACGTGGTGTGCCTGCGCGAAGGCTACGACGCCTATGCCCGGAACCGCCGGGCGGCCGGCAGCGACGTCCTGCAGGACTGCGCCAAGAAACGCCGCAAGATCGCTCGCGAGCTCGGCGAGGTGCGCTTCACCGCCGGCTCCGCTGCCCTCGCCGACTTCGAGGCCCTGATCGCCTGGAAGCGGCAGAAATACGCCGACACGCGCCAGACCGACCTGTTCGAGACCGCCTGGCCGTTCCGCCTGCTGCAGAACCTCTGGAGCGCGCCGGCCGGCGACATACGCGGCTTGCTCTTCACCCTGCACGCCGGCGAGCGCCTGGTCGCGGCCCATTATGCGCTCAGCGACGGCCACGCCCTGCACGCCTGGTTCATCGGCCACGACGAGGGGGCCGCAAAATACTCGCCGGGAATGGTGCTGATCGGCGACATGCTGCGGTGGGCCGGCGAGCAGGGCTACCAGGAGTTCGACCTCGGCTCGGGCGGCTACCGCTTCAAGCACAGCCTGGCCAACCTGCAGCGGGAGGTGGCGTTCGGCTATGTCGGCCGTCCCTCGCCCGCCACCGCCTACCGCGCCGCCGCCTACGGGCTGCGCGAGGTGGCCGAACGGCTGCCGCTCGGGCGCGTCTCCAGCTGGCCCGGCAAGGCCATGCGCCGCGTCGACATCTGGCGGGGCCTTCGGGGCGGCTGGTCCTTCGCGCCCTGAGGGGCTTTCCCCGCCGCGGCGGAGGCTTTAGGCGGTGCGCGCCATGAGCGTGACCCTCCAGGACATCGAAGCCGCCGCCGAGCGCCTCCGCGGGCAGATCGAGCGCACGCCCTGCCGCTATTCCCGCACCCTGTCCCAGATCACGGGCGCGCAGGTCTGGGTGAAGTTCGAGAACCTGCAGTTCACCGCCTCCTTCAAGGAGCGGGGCGCGCTGAACAGGCTGCTGCAGCTCGACGAGAGCGAGCGCAGGCGCGGCGTCATCGCCGCCAGCGCCGGCAACCATGCCCAGGGCCTGGCCTACCACGGCCAGCGGCTCGGCCTGCCCGTGACCATCGTGATGCCCCGCGCCACCCCCATCGTGAAGGTGGAGCACACCCGCCACTTCGGTGCGGAGGTGATCCTGCAGGGCGAGACCTACGACGACGCCAGCCTGTACGCCCGCGAGGTCTGCGCCCAGCGCGAGCTCGTCTTCGTGCACGCCTTCGACGACCTGGACGTGATCGCCGGCCAGGGCACGGTGGCGCTGGAGATGCTGGAGGACGCGCCGGAGCTGGAGGTGCTGCCCGTGCCGATCGGCGGCGGCGGGCTGATCTCGGGCATCGGCACGGCCGCCAAGGCGCTGAAACCCGACATCTCCATGGTGGGGCTGGAGGCGGCCATGTACCCCTCCTTCACCGCGCGGATGCGCGGGCTGAAGCCCAACATCGGCGGCCAGACCATCGCGGAGGGCATAGCGGTGAAGACGGTGGGCGAACTCACCTACGCGATCGCCCGGCCGCTCCTGGACGAGGTGCTGCTGATCGAGGAGGGCGAGCTGGAGCGCGCCGTCGCCCTCTACGCCAATGTCGAGAAGACGGTGGCGGAGGGCGCCGGCGCCGCCTCGCTCGCAGCGCTGCTCGCCTATCCGGAGAAGTTCAGGGGCAGGAAGGTCGGGCTGGTGCTCTGCGGCGGCAACATCGACACGCGGCTGCTGGCCACCGTGCTGACCCGCGAGCTGATCCGGGAGCGGCGCATCACCCGCTTCCGCGTGGTGGGCGACGACCGGCCGGGGCTGCTCGCCACCGTCTCCTCCGTGATCGGCGGGGCGGGGGGCAACATCATCGAGGTGGCGCACAACCGCCTGGCGCTGGACGTGCCGGCCAAGGGGGCGGAGGCGGCGCATGGTCAGTCTTCCCCGCAGGATGTTCAGGTGCGGAATG
>CAXUCS010000446.1:0-2478 GCA_964249365.1 uncultured Caulobacteraceae bacterium
GTCTCCAGCTGGCCCGCCACGTCGGCGCCCGGGCGCGGCGAGTTGGAGAGGAGCACCACCGGCCCCCGCTCCCGCTGGAACCGGGCCAGCGCCGCACAGCCTTCGGCGAAGGGGACGCGCCCGTTGTGCACCACGCCCCAGACATCGCAGAGCATCGCGTCGTAGCGCCCCGCGACCTCGCCGAGGCCGGTGATGATGCGGGGTGAGATCATGGGCGGCGGCTACCGGGCGGAGCGGCGGGGGTCAATGGCGAGGTCCTCGGACACGCCAGCCCATGCCGGCGACCCAGGGCGAAGCCTTGCCCACCTTCGACCCGTCTTCCCGGCCGGACCCTCGGCCTCGTCCCGAGGGGGAGAGCCGGGACCAGCCGCGCTGCGCTCGACGCGGCGCCCGTCCTCGCCAAGGCCAACGGCCTGAAGGCGGAGTGGCGCGGGGCCGCTTGGCGTCCGGCCCAGGCGCAGCATCGAGGTGGGTGCGGCCGGGTCCCGGATCGGCTCCGCCGTCCTGGATGACGGAAGGAAATGCACCGGGAGTTGCTGTGCGTCGGTCTGTACGTGCTAACGACCCGTAGCAGCCGACGCAGATCAGCTCCTCCGGGGCAGGCTATGGGCAGGCACCGCTGAGACGTGGGCCTTCAAATCGGTCTCGCGGCAATCTTCCAAGTAGCCGTCGATCTCCGCCCTATCGTCAGTAATGCGTAGCTGAAGGGGCGCGCTGTCGGACGCTATCAGGATGGTGCGTCCTGGCGTTCGAAAGAGAATGCCTACATCAACCCAGCAGGCGTGTTCCGTTGCAAGCGGCACCTCCCCAGGTGACAAGTGAGGGTTCTTTAGATTGAAATTGTAATCGTCAGGCCAAGCGAATGAGTTCGCAAGCCAGTCCCGTCTGCTTAGAAGCGAGACCTCGCAAGTTTCCCATGTCCGACACTCATCTCCGGGCGGCTGTAGACGGCTGGGCAGCTCGGGTAGAGCGACTTCCGGCTTCAACTGCTTGAGGTAGTCCAGCAGGTCAGAATGACGCTCACGCCAGCGTCTCAGTCCCGTAAGAGCATCCTCCCCGGTTTGAAACGTTAGCGTAAAGACCTCAAACATGTGCGCGAGGCTTTCTGCTGTCGCGCGTACCAAAAGTGGCTCGTCCGCGCGCCGCATCAACCATACGGCCCCACGCGGACCGGCCGTTAGATCGTCAGGAACATACCCGTGCACGTCTGCCAGCGAGATTAGATCGCTTGTGGAAGCTCCGAAATGGACGGGTGCATGTTCCTGCATATGGACCAGCTTACAAGTCCCGGTCCGGCGTCGCCACCCCGCCGACAGGCACCAATCCACCCGTGGTCGACGGTTCGAACGTCGGCTTGGGGGATCGGCCCGGTGCTCAGGCGGCGCTGGCCGCCCGCGCGCTCCTGAGCGGGGCGCGGCTGAACTCCGGGGGCGGCGCGGTCTCGGCCAGCACGGCCTCGCGGATGGCGCGGGGCTCGCCGAAGAGGTGGCCCTGGCCGTAGGCGACGTCGAGCTCGAGCACGTCGATGACCTGGCGCTCGTTCTCCACCTTCTCCGCGATGATCTCCACGCCGTAGCGGCGAAGGAGCGGCGCGTAGTCGGCCGCCTGCATGTCGGGGACGGAGCGGAACACGGTGCGCCCGCCCTCCTCCGCCAGCTCCTCCAGCATGAGGGCGGCGCCCACCTTGACGAACTTCACGTCGGCGCGGGCGAGGTCGGCGTAGTCGAGGTCGAGGTCGGCGACCTTGTCCATGGAGAAGCGGAAGCCGAGGTCGGCCAGCTTGCCCATGTTCCGGCTTTCCCTGGCGCCGCGGTCGCGGAAGGCCTTCTGCCCCAGCTCGAAGATGAGCGCGTTGGAGAGGTCCCTGTTCTGGCGCATGAAGTCGAGGAAGCGCGGGAAGAAGCTCTCGTCGCCGAGCGAGGCGGGCGAGATGTTGCAGAAGATGCCGACCTGACGCTCCCCCGCCGCCAGCCGCCGCACGATCTGGACGCAGCGGAAGAGCAGGAGGTTGTCGATGGACTGCACCAGCCCCTCGGGCTCGGCCACGGCCAGATATTCGGCCGGCATCATCACCCGGCCGGTCGCGTCGCGCAGGCGCGAGAAGCTCTCGTAGTACTGCGTGCGCCGCTGGGGCAGGGTCACGACCGGCTGCAGGTAGAGGTCGACGCGGTTCTCCCCCAGCGCCTCGCGCACCGTCTCCAGGAGGGCGGCGCGCTGGCGGTCCATCCTGGGCGCCTCCAGGTTGGCGGCGGTGGCCGAGGCGATGCGGGCGTCCAGGCTCTCGCCCATGCGCGCCACCAGCTCCTCCAGCATCCTGACCTCCGAGACCAGCGCGTCCGTGCGCGCCTCGCTCTCGTGCACGATGGTGGAGCCGAACTTCTCCAGCGCGTCCTGCGTCGCCTCGATGTGGTCGGCGAGGATGCGGTGGGCGTCGCGCAGGGTGGCGATCTCGCTCCGGAGCGAAGAGGTGTCGAAGAT
>CAXUCS010000447.1:0-2453 GCA_964249365.1 uncultured Caulobacteraceae bacterium
GCCTGAGCGTGCGCGATCCCGCCGTCGCCGCCCTCTTCCCGCGCCCCCCGCTCGCCGCTGCGCTCGGCGAGCGCAAGGTCCACCCGCTCCCCTGGAGTGCGCTCGCCGCCTGACCATGCCCGGGCTGATCGCCGAGGCGGGCTGGCTCTCGGCAAAGCAGGCCACCGGACCGTGGTAGAGGGTGGACGGCAGCCATTCGGGCCCGCAATCAAAGTTCTTCATAGGGAGGAGGCAGCGGCATGGCGAAGGTCATCGCGATCACTGGAGCAAGCAGCGGGATCGGTCGGGCCACCGCTCTGCGCCTGGCCAAGGATGGAGCCAAGGTGGTCCTGGCTGCCCGCGGCGAGGAGAAGTTGGTTTCGACCGCGGCTGAGATCCGTCGTGCGGGCGGCGACGCTACGACTCTGATCGCCGATGTGACCAGGCGTGAAGACCTCCAGAACCTGGTTGACGCGGCATGTCGTTCTTACGGCCGGTTAGACGTACTGGTCAGCAGTGCAGGCGCCATGCCGATCGGACCTCTGGACGACCTGGCTGTTGATGACTGGATGCAGATGGTTGATGTGAACCTCAAGGGCGTGCTGTTCGGCATAGCCGCGGCCTTGCCGGTGTTTCGGGCGCAGGGCGAGGGCCACTTCGTTAATGTAGCCTCTACGGCCGCTCGCAAGACCACTCCCAATCAGGCCGTTTATTCCGCCACGAAGGCTGCAGTCCTGGCCTTGTCCGACGGCTTGAGGCAGGAGCTCGCCGGCAAGCTGCGCGTAACGGTCATCTCTCCAGGCTTCACTGAGACGAACTTCATAGATCACGTCCGCGAGGAAAGCCTGAAGGCGCAGATGCGTGAGGCCGCGAGCAAGTTCGCGATGTCTCCCGAAGCCGTAGCGGCGGCGATCGGCTACGCCGTCTGGCAACCCCCCGAGATCAATGTCGGTGAGCTCGTCGTGAGATCCATCGCACAGCCTTGACGCGGGCCGTGCTGCGGCTGGCGCACACGCCCCTCTTGATCGGCTTCACCGACAGCTCCTCAAAGCAGGGAGCATCCGGAACGAGGGGATGGAAGGTCAGCGCCATCCTCCGGCGGTATCAGAGCGCGCGGCGGTAGAAGATCACGCGCTCGGTTTCCTCGAAGCCGAGGGCGAGGTGCAGCTGCTGGCTCGGAAGGTTGTCGAGGGAGGCGTCGGAGGCCAGCTCTCTCCGTCCGCAGCCGCGCGCCCAGTCCTCGACCGCCGCCACCAGCGCACCAGCCACGCCGCGTCGACGATGCGCGGGCTCCACGTAGAGGCCTTCCAGGAAGGCCGTCGGCGGCTCGCCGCAGCCGTTGACGTAGTCCCGACGGAGCGTCGCCTCGGCGAAGCCGATGCAAACGCCGTCGTCCGTTCTGGCGAGGAAGGCCGCGGCCGACGCCGAAGCGGCCAGGAGGGCGGCGACCTCGCCTGCGTGCTCCTCCGCACTCGCCTCCGGCCAGAGCACCCGGCGCATCCAAAGCCAGGCCGGGATGTCGTCGCGGCCAGTGGGCTCGATCGCAACCGTGCTCACTTCCCGGCGAGCGCCTTTTCCAATTCGCCCTTGCTCATCTTGGAGCGGCCCGCGATGTCGCGCGTCTGCGCCTCGGCATAGAGGTCAGCCTTGGACCGGCCGCTTTGCGCGTGACCGCCACGCCCCGTCTCACGATCGTGGGCCGTCTTCTGCGCCACGTCCCTGGGCTGGGCTGAGAACTGCTTGCCCTTCTTCGTATCGGCGCGCTTCTTGGCGGTGGTGCGGGCGTACTGCTCCTTGCTGAGGTGTTCGCGCGCCTCCTTCGGCAGGTAGCGTTCGCCGGTCTTGCCGCTCGGCTTGCCGGACTTCGTGCCCCAGTCCTCGTCGGCCCACTGCTTCAGGTGGTTGTCGTCGGAGCGCTCGCCCTTGTAGCCGCCGCCCTCGTGCTTGTATTCGTTGACGGCGAGCTGGGCCTTGCGGGCGGACCACTGGCCGGGCTTGCCGCCCTTGTCGCCCTCCGTCACCTCCTCCTTCACCTTCTCCCAAAGCTTGGGATCGGTCTTCTCCGCCGTGCCGGACATGTGGGCCTCCTTGCGTTCAGGAGGTCGAACAGCCCGCCGGCCGGCCTGTTCCGTCTCAGGCCGCGTCCGCTTCGAACTGCAGGCGGGCGAGGCGGGCATAGAGGCCGCCGCGGGCCAGGAGTTCGGCATGGCGGCCTTCCTCCACCACCCGACCCTCGTCCATCACCACGATGCGGTCGGCGCGGAGCACGGTGGAGAGGCGGTGGGCGATCACGAGCGTGGTGCGCTCGCGCATGGCGTCTTCCAGCGCGCGCTGCACCAGCCGCTCGTTCTCCGCGTCCAGCGCGCTGGTCGCCTCGTCCAGCAGCAGCACCGGCGCGTCCCGAACCAGGGCCCGCGCGATCGCCAGCCGCTGGCGCTGGCCGCCGGAGAGCGTCTTGCCGCGCTCCCCCAGCC
>CAXUCS010000448.1:0-2448 GCA_964249365.1 uncultured Caulobacteraceae bacterium
GCTGGAGGCGGTGGCCGCCGAGCTCGGTTCCGACGGGCCCGCCTGCCTCCATGCCCGCACGGTGCTGGCGGAAGGCCGGGGCGAACGGCTCGGTCCTGCGCCAGAACTGGCTCCGCTCGCCGCCGTCCTGGTCAATCCGGGTGCGCCGTGCTCCACCGGCGCGGTCTACCGCGCCTACGACGCCGCGCCCGCCGGCGGAGCGGACAGGCCGCGCCTGCCGGGCCGCCTGGACGACCTTTCCGCGACGGTGGAGCTGCTGGCCGGCTGCCGCAACGACCTGGAGGCGTCGGCGGTGACGGTCGCCCCACAGGTCGCCGAGGTGCTGGCGCGCCTGCGCGGCGAGCCGGAGGTACGCCTGGCCCGGCTGTCGGGCTCCGGCGCCACCTGTTTCGCCCTTTGCGCCTCCCGCAAGGCCGCCGACACCCTGGCGAAGCGGCTGCGCCGGTCCTATCCGCACTGGTGGACCGAGCCCTGCACGCTCGGCGGTTCACCCGTTCACGAGGTCGTGAGCGCAGAAACCCCTTGAGCGTGGCCGCGTAACCCGAAGGAGCGCGCGTCCGCGCAATCGCAGTCTCCAAGGGGTTTCATGCCACACATCCGCATCTTCGCCGGCGCCGCCGCCCTCGCCCTCTTCGGCGGGACCGCCATGGCCCAGACGGGCGCGACCGGCGGCTATGGCGCCCAGTCCACCTCGCCAAGCGGCATGGGGGCCATGCAGTCGCCCACGAGCCCCGCCCAACCCTACGCCCCCCCGCCGATGACCGGCGGCATGGCCCAGCCGCAAACGGGCGGGCAATCGTCCATGGGCGGGATGACGGGCGGAAGCGCCATGCAGCCTCCGGGCGTCATGAGCCCCGGCATGACGGCCCCGGCCACCGCCGGGTTCACGCCGGTGCGCCCTGTCCCGGGCGCCAACATCATCGCCACGCTGCAGGCGTCCGGCGAGTTCACCAAGCTTCTGGCCGCGCTCCAGGCCACCAACCTGACGGGGCTGATCTCCAGCCACCCGAACCTGACGCTGTTCGCGCCGACCGACGCCGCCTTCGCCCAGCTGCCGCCCGGCCAGCTCGACCAGCTGATGAAGTCGCCCCAGCAGCTGCAGGCGCTCCTGACCTACCATCTCGTCGCCACCACCATCCGCGATGCGGACGTGCGGGGCCACGCGGCCGGCAAGGTGCCGGCGGCCAACAACAAGTCGCTGTCGATCGACGGCTCCGGCCCCTCGCTCAAGGTCAACGACGCCACGGTGCTCCAGTCGGGCGTCGCCGCGTCCAACGGCGTGATCTACCCGATCGACAAGGTGCTGACGCCGCCCGCGGCCTGACGCACGCCCTTCGACGGTGAGGCCTCCCCGCCTCGCCTTGCTCCTCCAGCCGGCGGTCCCTATGGTCCGCCGGCGTTTCTCTGGGCCGCCCACCTTCCTCGATGCCTGCGCCGCTGACCTTCCAGGAGCTTATCCTGACGCTCCACGACTATTGGGGACGGCAGGGCTGCGTGATCCTGCAGCCCTACGACCTGGAGGTCGGCGCCGGCACGCTTTCGCCCAACACCGTACTGCGGGCTCTGGGGCCGAAGCCTTGGCGTTGCGCCTACGTCCAGCCCTCGCGACGCCCCGCCGACGGACGCTACGGCGAGAACCCCAACCGGCTGCACCAGCACCACCAGTACCAGGTGGTGCTGAAGCCCAACCCGCCGGACATGCAGGCGCTCTACCTCGGCTCGCTTCGCGCCATCGGGCTCGACCCGGCGGTCCACGACATCCGCTTCGTTGAGGACGATTGGGAGAACCCCACCGTGGGCGCCTGGGGCCTCGGCTGGGAGGTCTGGTGCGATGGGATGGAGGTGACCCAATACACCTATTTCCAGCAGGTCGGCGGGCTGGACGTGGAGCTGGTCGCCGGCGAGCTGACGGTGGGGCTGGAGCGGCTGTCGCTCTACCTGCAGGGCAAGGAGAGCGTCTACGACCTCCAGTTCAACGACCGCTTCACCTACGGCGAGGTGTTCGCGGAGAACGAGCGGCAGTTCTCCAGCTATGAGCTGGACGTCGCCGATGTCGACACGCTGAAGCGCCAGTTCGAGGACATGGAGCGGGAGAGCGGGCGGGTGCTGCAGAGCCGCGGCCGCCAGGGCCAGCCGCTGGCGCTACCCGCCTACGACCTGGTGCTCAAGGCCAGCCACCTTTTCAACATCCTGGACGCGCGCGGCGCCATCGCGGTGGCCGAGCGCGCCAGCTACATCGGCCGCATCCGCGACCTCACCCGCGCCTGCGCGCTCGCCTGGACGGGCGAGGCGGCGTGAGGGGGGGCGGCTGGGAAGAGGGCGCGGCGTCTCGCGCGTCATCTGCGCGTGCGAGAAGCTTCGCTCGACATGGGCGCGCGCGCGGCGGGCGAGCGCGTCGCCCGGGGTGGCGCCGAGGCTCAGCGCCTGCATCAGCGCCCCGGCCAAGGC
>CAXUCS010000449.1:0-2441 GCA_964249365.1 uncultured Caulobacteraceae bacterium
CCCGCACCCGGCCGGACCTGGACGAGGTGATCAGCCGAGTCCGCTCCCGATTGAACGTGGAGGCGGGCAGGGTGGTGCTCCTCGCCCCCCGCTCGCTCCCCAAGACGAGCTCCGGCAAGCTGATGCGCCAGCGCTCCCGCCAGCTCTGGGAGGAGGGCGGCTTCCAGGTGCTGGGCGAGGAGGTGCGCGAGCGCGGCGACGACGGCGAGGCGGCCGGAGGCGATGCGCCCTTCGCCACCTTCCGAGCCAAGTACCGGCTGAGCGGCGAGGAGACCCACACCCTCATCGAGGCGGGGCTCGACTCGCTGGACCTCGTGCTGCTTCTGCACGAGTTCTCCGAGCTCCTGACCCGGCGCGGCGCCGCCGAGCTCGCCGAGGAGGTCGACATCCGCCTCCTCCAGCAGATGAGCGTGGCCGAGCTGTTCCGCCTGGTGGCCCGCTTCGACGAGGCGCCCGAGACCGCCATCGCCCAGGTGCGCCGCTCGCTGGCCACGCTGGACGAGGCCCGGCGGAGCGAGGAGCACCGGCTGATGTCGGCCGATCGCCGGCTGGCCTTCGACCCGCCGGAGCCGCAGGGCGAGGCGCCCCTGGGCGCGCCCCGCACCGTCCTCCTGACCGGGGCTACGGGCTTCCTTGGACCCTTCCTGCTCACGAGCCTCCTGGAACAGACCGAGGCGCGCATCTATGCCCTGGTTCGCGCCCCCGCCCCCGGCGCGGCGGCCGAGCGGCTCCGGCGCGCGATGGCGGAGACCTCGCGCCGCGACCCGGAGTTCTGGCGCAGCTATGAGCGGCGGGTGACCGCGGTCTGCGGCGACCTGGACGAGCCGGATCTCGGCCTGCCCTCCGACCTCTGGAGCGAGCTCGCCGAGGTCGTGGACACGGTCTACCACAACGGCGCCCTGGTGAATTATCTCTTCAGCTACAAGCGGATGCGCGCCGCCAACGTGGGCGGGACCAACGAAGTGCTGCGGTTCGCCTTCGCCGGCCGGCGCAAGGCGTTCAACTACGTCTCCACCACCTTCATCTACGGCTGGGCGACCAAGGACGTCCTCTACGAGAGCGACAGCAACGCGGAGATGGAGCTCCTGGACTTCGGCTACAGCCAGTCGAAGTGGACCGCCGAACAGGTGGTGATCGACGCGGGCCGCCGGGGGCTCGCGACCCGCATCTTCCGCCCGGCCCTGATCACCCCGGCGGTGAACGGCGACGGCGCGAGCTACGACATCACGCTGCGGCTCCTGGCCTTCATGATCAAGTACGGCGTGGGCATCGACGCGCTGAACCAGGTCAGCTTCGTGCCGGCGGACACCACGGCCAACAACATCGTCGCCATATCCAACCTGGCGGAGACGCTCGGCGGGACCTTCCACGTCACGCGCGACGACTACGCCAACATGATCGACGTCACCAACATCATCACCCAGCTGACGGGGCGCACCTTCGAGCCCTTCGACCTGCCCGCCTTCGTGCCGGAGGTGATCCGACGCTGCACGCGCGAGGACCTGCTGTTTCCGCTGCTCGACTTCCTGGTCGGCTCCATCGACAACATCTCGTCCATGGAGTTCAAGCGCTACGACAGCTCGCAGTACCAGCGCGCGCGCGACTCCACGCCCTGGGGCCGCCCGGACCCCTCCATGCAGGACACGGTGGCCGGGATGCTGCGGTTCATGCAGCGCACCGGGCTGGTGGAGCTGTCACGGGCCGTGCTGGCCGAGCAGGACGCCGCCTGAGGACGGCGGCGGCGGCTCACGCCTGCGGCGGCGCGAGCACCTCGTAGGCCGCCGGGTCGAAGCGGGCGAGCCGGCGGCGGTAACGGTGGCTGAGGTCGGGGTAGATCACCGTGTTGCGTCCCCGACGGTCGAGGTACCAGCTGCTGCAGCCCGTGTTCCAGAGGCTGCCCACGAGCTTGCCCTGCAGGTCGACGTTGTAGGCGTCCTGCACGTCGCGGCCCACGTCCAGCGGGCCCGCGCGGTCGCGGGCGTCCAGCCAGCCGAGCACATAGGGCATCTGGCTTTCCACCACATGCACCACCGAGGAGTAGCTCAGGCCCGAGTTCGGCCCGAGCAGCATGGCGAGGTTGGGATAGCCTGAGACGGTGACGCCGAGGTAGGCCTGCGCGCCGTCATCCTCCCATACGCTCGCCAGCACGCGCCCGTCGCGTCCGATCACCCTCAGGAAGTCGTCGGGATCGGCGACGGTGAAGCCGGTGGCGAACACGATCACGTCCATCGGGTGCTCCCGCCCGTCCGCCGTGCGCAGCCCCGTCTCGGTGGCGGCGGTGATCGGGCTGGTCACCAGCTCCACATTGGCGCGGTTGAAGGCCGGCAGGTAGTCGTCCGACACGGTCATCCGCTTGCAGCCGATCGCATGGTCGGGGGTCAGGGCGGCGCGCACGGCCGGGTCGCGCACCTCGCGCCGGAGCTTGGCGAGCGCGACGGCGC
>CAXUCS010000450.1:0-2441 GCA_964249365.1 uncultured Caulobacteraceae bacterium
ACATAGGCCATGTCCAGCGCGGCCGAGCCGAAGCGGCGCACCCCCGCCACCCGGGGCGCCACCTGGTGCAGCTCCTTGAGGAAGGGGGTCAGCCCGCCCTTGCCCTGGAACGGGATGCCCGTGGCGAACAGGCAGTCGTCCAGCCGGCGGCGGGCGGACACGCGCATCCGCTTCTCCTGATTGAGGAACGTGCCGCGCCCCTTCTCCGCCCAGAACAGCTCGTCCAGCGCCGGGGCGTAGGTGACCGCGGCCACCACCGCCCCCTCCCGCTCCAGGGCGATGTTCACCGCCCATGCGCTGAGGCCGTGGAGGAAGTTGGTGGTGCCGTCCAGGGGGTCGACGATCCAGCGGTGGGTCTTGTCGGTGCCCTCCACCTCCCCGCGCTCCTCGGCCAGGAAGCCGTAGCCGGGCCGCGCCTTGCCGAGCTCCTCCACCAGCGTCTGCTCGGCCTTGAGGTCGGCGGCCGACACGAAGTCGGAGGGGCCCTTCCTGGAGACCTGCAGCTCCTGCACCTCCCCGAAGTCGCGCACGAGCCGGCGCCCCGCCTTGCGCGCGGCCGCGATCATCACCTGCAGCAGGGCGGAGGGCGTGGTCATGCGGACGCCGCCCGCGCCCCGTATGCGGGAGCGCGTCGACCCGGGGTCCTCGGGACAAGCCCGAGGGTGACGAGAAGAGCGGCGGGCGGCGGCAACGGCTCGTCAGGCCCGGGCGAAGCGCTGGAACTTGATGCGCTTGGGGATGAGGCTGTCGGCGCCCAGGCGGCGGCGCTTGTCCTCCTCGTAGGCCTCGAAGTTGCCCTCGAACCACTCGACGTGGGAGTCGCCCTCGAAGGCGAGGATGTGGGTGGCCAGCCGGTCGAGGAACCAGCGGTCGTGGCTGATCACCACCGCGCAGCCGGCGAAGCCCTCCAGCGCCTCCTCCAGGTTCTGCAGGGTCTCGATGTCCAGGTCGTTGGTGGGCTCGTCCAAGAGGATGAGGTTGCCGCCCTCCGCCAGCGTCTTGGCCAGGTGCACCCGGTTGCGCTCCCCGCCGGAGAGCAGCCCCACCTTCTTCTGCTGGTCGCCGCCCTTGAAGTTGAAGGAGCCGACGTAGGAGCGCGTGTTCACCTCGCGCTTGCCCACCATCATCACGTCCAGCCCGTGGCTGATCTCCTGCCAGATGGTCTTGTCGGGGTCGAGGCTGTCGCGCGACTGGTCGACGTAGGCGAGCTTGACCGTCTCGCCCACGCGGATGGAGCCCGCGTCCGGCGTCTCCTGGCCGGTGATGAGCTTGAACAGGGTCGACTTGCCCGCGCCGTTGGGGCCGATCACGCCCACGATGCCGTTGGGCGGCAGGCGGAAGGTGAGGTCGCGGAACAGGACCTTCTCGCCGAACTCCTTCTCCAGCCCGGAGACCTCCAGCACCACCCCGCCCAGGCGCGGGCCGGGGGGGATGGCGATGTGGGCGTGGGTCTGGGCGCCGCGGGCGGACTCCTGCTCGCGCACCATCTCCTCGTAGGCCGCCAGCCGCGCCTTGCTCTTGGACTGGCGCGCCTTGGCGTTGGAGCGCACCCACTCCAGCTCCTTGGTCATGGCCCGCTGGCGCGCCTCGGACTCGGAGTTCTCCTGGACGATGCGCTTGGTCTTCTGCTCCAGCCAGCCGGAGTAGTTGCCCTCGAAGGGGAGGCCGCGGCCGCGGTCCAGCTCCAGCGTCCACTTGGTGACCTGGTCCAGGAAGTAGCGGTCGTGCGTCACCAGGATGACGCAGCCGGGGAAGGTCTCCAGGTGGTGCTGCAGCCAGGCGACGCTCTCGGCGTCCAGGTGGTTGGTGGGCTCGTCCAGCAGCAGCATGTCGGGCTTGGAGAGCAGGAGGCGCGCCAGCGCGACCCGCCGCTTCTCGCCGCCGGAGAGGTTGTCCACCGGCATGTCGGCGGGGGGGCAGCGCAGGGCGTCCATCGCCTGCTCGATGCGGCTGTCGATGTCCCACAGGTCGCCGGCGTCGATGGTCTCCTGGAGGGCGTTCATCTCCTCCATGAGCTCGTCGGTGTAGGCGTCGGCCATCTCGAGCGCGATGGCGTTGTAGCGGTCGAACACCTGCTTCTCGCGGCAGGCGGAGATCACGTTGCCCCACACGTCCAGCGACTCGTCGATGTGCGGCTCCTGCTCCAGGTAGCCCATCTTCACGCCGTCGGCCGCGCGGGCCTCGCCGGCGAACTCGGTGTCGACGCCGGCCATGATCTTCAGGAGGGTGGACTTGCCCGAGCCGTTGACGCCGACCACGCCGATCTTGGCGTCGGAGTAGAACGACAGCCAGATGTTCTCGAACACCTTCTTGCCGGCCGGATAGGCCTTGGTCAGGCCCTGCATCTGGTAGATGTACTGCTGCGCCATGCGTCCGCCCGCCCGGCGCACGCGCGCGGGCGCTCATCGGTGAGAGGAAGAGGGTCGCGGTCGGTCTAGCCG
>CAXUCS010000451.1:0-2432 GCA_964249365.1 uncultured Caulobacteraceae bacterium
GCCCTCAAGCGCGCTGCGGCCGCCCGGCAGGGGCCGCTTGCCGCTCCGGCCAGCCCGTCTTAAGGGAACGGTCCGCGTCCGGCCTGCCCGCCCATGTTCCTGGAAATCCCAGACCTCCTGACCGCCGCGGAGGCCGCCCGGCTGGGGGAGATCGCGCGCACGCGGCCCTTCATCGACGGGCGGGTCACCAACCCGCACTCGCGCGTGAAGGCCAACCTTCAGCTCGACTACCAGGATCCGGCCTATGCGGAGTCCTCGCGCATGATGGCGGGCGCGCTGCAGCGGAGCGAGGCCTTCCGCAACGCGGCCTTTCCCAAGATCATGGCGCCGCCCATGCTCACCCGCTACCGCATCGGCCACGGTTACGGCCTTCATTCGGACGCCGCCTTCATGCCGATCGGCGAGCGGCCGTTGCGTTCGGACCTGTCCTGCACCCTCTTCGTCTCCCCGCCGGAAGCCTATGAGGGCGGCGAGCTTTGCGTGCAGCTCGGCACCCACACGGTCAGGCTGAAGGGTCCGGCGCGCTCGGCGGTGATCTATCCCTCCAACACCCTGCACGAGGTGGCGCCGGTCACCAGCGGCGAGCGCCTCGTCGGCCTGACCTTTATAGAAAGCCGCATCGCCGACGCCGGCCTGCGCGGCCTGCTCTACGAGCTGAACGAGGTCGCCGCGCTGGAGGGCCTGCAGATGCGCTGGGAGAACTTCAGCCGGCTGCAGCATGTACAGTCCAGCCTGACCCGGCTGTGGTCGGACCCGAACTGAGGCCCGGAGCCCGTCCGGCTCACCCCCTGTCGAATACCCGCCGTGGGCCGACCGCCTCGTAGAGGTCGGTGCGGCGGTCGCGAAAGAAGCCCCAGGCGGCGCGGTGGGTGTGGAGGAAGTCGAGGTCGACGCTCGCGACGAGCACGCCTTCCCCCTCCCGCCCGAACTGGGCCACGAGGTCGCCGCGGTGGTCGGCGATGAAGGAGGAGCCGTAGAAGCTCTGGCCGCCGCTCCCGCCCGGCTCGGTCCCGACGCGGTTGGCGGCCACGACGGGGATGACGTTGGCCACCGCATGGCCCTGCATGACGCGCCGCCAGGGATCGCGGGTGTCCAGGCTCGCATCGTGCGGCTCCGACCCGATGGCGGTGGGGTAGAGCAGCACTTCGGCGCCCATCAGCGTCATGGCGCGGGCGGCCTCGGGGTACCACTGGTCCCAGCAGATGCCCGTGCCGATGCGCCCGAAGCGGGTCTCCCAGACCTTGAAGCCGGTGTCGCCCGGGCGGAAGTAGTATTTCTCCTGGTAGCCGGGGCCGTCCGGGATGTGGCTCTTCCTGTAGACGCCCGCGAGGCTACCGTCCGCGTCCGCCATCACCAGGCTGTTGTAGTAGTGCGGGCCGTCGCGCTCGAAGATCGAGATGGGGATGACCACGCCGAGCTCGGCGGCGAGCGGCGCCAGGGCGGTGACGCAGGGGTGCTCGCGCCAGGGGTGGGCGGTGGCGAACCAGCGCTCCTCCTGGGTGACGCAGAAGTAGGGACCCTGGAACAGCTCGGAGGGCAGGATCACCTGCGCGCCCTTCGCCGCCGCCTCGCGCACCAGCTCCGCGGTCCGGGCGATGTTGGCGCCCATGTCGGGGCCGTAGGCGCTCTGGAGCGCGCCGAGCGCCAGGGTACGCGGGGCGGCCATCAGGCGGGTTCCTGCTGGGTGATGCAGTGGAAGGACCCGCCGCCGCTCAGTATGGCGCGGGACGGCAGGCCGATCACCTCGCGTTCCGGGAACATGGCGGCGAGCGCGTCCAGGGCCAGCGGGCTTGCGCGCTCCTCATAGACCGGCATGATCACCGCCTCGTTGGCGATGACGAAGTTCATGTGGCTGGCCGGGACCACGTCGCCGCCGTCGTTCAGGATGCGGCCGGGCGAGGGGATGCGCATGACCTGCACCTCCACGCCCCGTGCGTCGACCACGCTGGCCAGGCACGCCGCCGCCTCGCCGTAGACGCCCGTGTTGGGGTCGTCGCGGCCGAAGCCGACGGGGCAGGCCACCACGCCCGGCGCCACGAAGCGCGCCAGGTTGTCGACATGGCCGTCGGTGTGGTCGTTCGCCAAGCCCTCGCCGAGCCAGAGCACCTTCTGCGCCCCCAGCGCTTGCCCGAGCGCCTCCGCCGCCGCCGCCTTGGTCCAGCCCCGGTTGCGGTTGGGGTGGGTCAGGCACTGGCGGGTGGTGAGGAGGGTGCCGAAGCCGTCGCCGTCGATCGCCCCGCCTTCCAGCACGAAAGGATGATCCAGGCGGCGGGCCCCGGCGGCGGCGGCCACCTGTTCGGCGACCAGCTCGTCGTCGTCCAGCACGTACTTCTGCCCCCAGCCGTTGAAGCGGAAGGCGTGGGCCACCGTCTCCTCCCCGTCCTTGACGAAGATCGGCCCGGTGTCGCGCAGCCAGACGTCGCCGAACTGGC
>CAXUCS010000452.1:0-2430 GCA_964249365.1 uncultured Caulobacteraceae bacterium
AGTTGGCGCTGGGCGCCAGGACCGCGAGGCTCTCGGGAAGGAGCGCCTGCATGCCGGCGATGGCGTGGCGAAGGAGCGGCGTGCCGGCCGGGTCCTCGCCCGCGCAGGCGTTGGCGCCCGTGGCGTCGGCGAAGCTGACATGGAGGTGCAGGCCGCAGCCCGCCCGCTCGCTGAACGGCTTGGCCATGAAGGCGGCGAGCAGGCCGTGGGTGCGCGCCACCCCCTTGGCCGCGCGCTTGTAGAGGACCGCGTCGTCGGCGGCGCGCAGCGCGTCGGGACGGTGCTTCAGCGTCAGTTCCAGCTGGCCCGGCGCATACTCGCTGATCACGCCTTCGACCGGCACGCCCTGGTCGTCGCAGGCGTTCCAGAGGTCGCGGAGGAACGGCGAGGCGTCCTCCAGTTCCGGCAGGCCGTAGACCTCGTGCCGGGTGGGGCGGCGGCCGTCCAGCCGGCTCTTCGGCAGGGCGGGGCCGCCGTCCGGGCCCGGCTCGGCGTCCAGGAGGTAGAACTCCAGCTCGCAGGCGACCACGGGGGTGAGGCCGTCGGCGGAGAAGCGCTCCAGCACCTGCCGGAGCACGTGGCGCGGATCCAGGTCATGGGGCGTCCCGTCCAGCTCGTACATGGAGAGCACCACCTGGCCGACGTCCATGCCGAGCCAGGGCGCCGGGGCGATGGAAGCTGGGACGGGCCAGGCCCGGCGGTCCGCGTCGCCGTCGTCCCACACGAGGCCGGTCTCCTCCACGTCCCGCCCGGTGAGGTCGACCACCAGGAGCGAGCCGGGCAGGAGGCAGCCGCCATCGTAGAGCGCCGCCATCTCGGAGCGGCGCAGGCGCTTGCCGCGCGGCACGCCGCTCATGGAGGTGAACAGGACCTCGAAGGCGTCGATCTCGGGATGCTCGGCGAGGAAGGCGTCGAGTTCGGCGCGCGGGGCGATCACGGCTGGCTCCTCCCGCTCGACCGGAAAAGCCTGTAGCCATCCTGCGGGGCGGGGTCGAGGGTTGCGGGCGCGGGCCGGCCGGCCGTGGTGGAGCGCGCGGGCGAGCCTTATCATCGCGCGGGCCGCCGCCCATCCCGAGACCCCGGAGGCTCCCAGATGCCGCTCAGCCCCGCCCGCCGAGCCCGCCGCTCGCTCCTGGCCGGCCTGACGGGATCGGCGGTGGCGGCGGGCTTCAGCCTGGAGCTGGAGGGGTGCGGCCGCGCCGGGCCGAAGGTGGGGGCGAACGGCGAGGCGCCCCGGCTGAACCTCTACAACTGGGACACCTACATCGGCAGGACGACGCTGAAAGACTTCCGCCGCACCACCGGCGTGCGCGTGGAGATGAGCCTCTTCGCCACCAACGACGAGCTCTTCGCCAAGCTCAAGGGCGGCAATCCCGGCTTCGACGTGGTCGTGCCCTCCAACGAGTTCGTGCAGCGCATGGCGATCGCCGGAATGCTGGAGCCGCTGGACCACCGGCGGCTACCCAACCTGAAGAACCTGTTCCCGCAGTTCGCCAGCCCGCCGTTCGATCCCGGCAGGCGCTGGTCGGTCCCCTACACCTGGGACTGCATCGGCATCGGCTACCGCAGGTCGAAGATCGCCGGCGTGCCCGACAGCTGGCGGTGGCTGTTCGACAGCCCGCGCTACCGCGGCCGGATCGGCGTCTATTCGGAAGCCGACGACCTGATAGGATGCGTCGCCAAGTATCTCGGCCACTCGGTCCACGCCATCGCGCCCGCCGTGATCGATCAGTGCGTCGCGACGCTGACGCGCCAGAAGCCCTTCATCAAGGTCTTCCACGACGACAATGGGCAGGACCTGCTGCTGTCCGGCGACATCGACATCGTGATGGAGTTCAACGGCGACATCGCCCAGGTGATGCGGGAGGACGAGGACCTAGACTTCGTGGTGCCGCGGGAGGGGAGCATCCTGCATTCCGACAGCCTCTGCATCCCCAAGGGCGCGCCCCGGCCCGACAACGCCCACCGGTTCCTGAACTACATGCTGTCGCCGCAGGCCGGAGCGGAGCTCTCGCGGACCATCCTCTATCCAAGCCCCAACGCCGCCTCCACCGCGCTGATGCCGGCCGCCTATCGCGACGACCCTGCGATCTTCCCGCCGCCGGATCGACTGGCGCGCTGCGAGTACAACATCTTCGAGGGTCAGGCGCAGACGGAGCGGTTCGACGAGGCGGTGACCCGCATCCGCGCGGCTTGAGACGGGCGGCGGGTCGCCACGTCCGGTTCTGTCGTAAGGAGAGCCTATCTGCGACCCGTTCTAACTCGGAGGCCTCCCATGGCGAGCTTCACCCGCGCAGACGCAGAGGCCTGGCGCGCGCTGGCGCTGGCCGCCGGCGACCCGGAGGTGTCGGCGGAAACGCTGCTGGCGCGCGTGAAGGCCACGGCGGGGCGGGTCATCCCCTGCGAGCGGCGGCGCGACCAGAGCGCCTT
>CAXUCS010000453.1:0-2427 GCA_964249365.1 uncultured Caulobacteraceae bacterium
CCGGGCTGCTGTTCGGGCTGGACGGCGCCGGCTGGAACGAGGAGGCGGCGCTGCAGCGCTACGAGCTCCTCTACGAGGCCGGGCTGATCCCGGAAGCGGCGCGCGACCGCGACCTGCCGGCCGGCGCCCTGCTGGAGAACCCGGGCCGACCCATGGTGCACGACCACCGCCGCATCCTCGCCACCGGGCTCTCGCGCCTGCGCGCCAAGATCAAGTACCGCCCCGTGGTGTTCGAGCTGATGGCCGACACCTTCACCCTTCTCCAGCTCCAACAGGCGGTAGAGGCGCTGGCCGGGCGGCGCCTGCACAAGCAGAACTTCCGCCGCCTGGTGGAAAGCCAGGGGCTGATCGAGGAACCGGGCGAGCAGCTCGCCGAGACCGGGGGCAGGCCCGCGCGGCTGGTGCGCTTCCGCCGTGAGGTTCTGCAGCAGCGCGCAGTCGCCGGCACCCGGCTTGCGCTCTCGCGCGCAGGCTAGCGGCGCCGCCGGCGGCGACCTTGCCGCTCCGGGAGCGCCCGGCTACATCCATCTCCATGGCGACCCGCGAAATCCTGACGGTCCCGGACGCGCGTCTGAAGCTCGTCTCCGCCCCGGTGCAGGGCGTGACCGACGAGGTTCGTGCGCTCCTGGACGACATGCTGGAGACCATGTACGCGGCGCCCGGCATCGGCCTGGCCGCCATCCAGGTCGGCGTCGCCGAGCGGCTGATCGTCATGGACCTGGCGCGCGAAGGCGAGCCCCGCGCCCCCCGCTATTTCGTCAACCCGGAGATCCTCTGGGCGTCGGAGGAGACCGCACCCTACGAGGAGGGCTGCCTTTCCATCCCTGACGTCTTCGACGAGGTCGAGCGGCCGGCCCGCGTCAGGCTCCGCTCGCTCGACCGGACGGGCGAGGCGGTGGTGGAAGAGGCGGAAGGCCTTTTCGCCGTCTGCATCCAGCACGAGATCGACCACCTGAACGGCGTGCTCTTCATCGATCACCTGTCTCGCCTCAAGCGGAGCCGCGCGATCGCCAAGGTCAAGAAAGGCCGCTCGCCCAAGGCGGCCTGAGCCGCGCGTCCAGGATCGCGAGGCCGCGGCGGGAACGGCCTTGACCGGGGCGCCGCTCCGCGCGGTACACGGGAGCCGGACGCCGCAGGGCCGCAAGGGCCTGGGCGGCGGCGAACGGGACGAGGATCATGCGGATAGGCGTGCCCAAGGAGATCAAGAGCCAGGAAAGCCGCGTCGGCCTGACGCCGGGCGTGGTGCACGCGCTCGCCGACAACGGTCACCAAGTGTTCGTGCAGGCGGGCGCGGGTGGGGGCGTGGACATCTCCGACGACGTCTACCGTTCCGCGGGAGCCCAGATCGTCGAAGGGCCGCAGGCGGTGTTCGACGCCGCCGAGCTGATCGTGAAGGTCAAGGAGCCCCAGCCGGAGGAGATCGCCCGGCTGAAGCCGGCCCATACCCTCTTCACCTACCTCCACCTCGCCCCCGACCCTGCCCAGACGGAGGCGCTGATGGCGTCCGGCGCCGCCTGCATCGCCTATGAGACCATCACCGACGCCGCTGGCCGCCTGCCCCTGCTCGCCCCCATGAGCCAGGTGGCCGGGCGCATGTCGATCCAGGTGGGGGCCAGCGCGCTCCTTCAGCCTGCGGGCGGCCGGGGGCTGCTGATCGGCGGCGTCCCGGGCGTGCAGCCGGCCAAGGTCATGATCCTCGGCGGCGGCGTGTCGGGCGAGAACGCCGCGGAGATGGCGGTGGGGATGCGCGCCGACGTCACCCTCTACGACATCAACCCCGCACGGCTGGCCCAGCTCGACGCCCAGTTCGGCGGGCGGCTTCGCACCCAGTTCTCCGCCCGCGACATGATCCTGGAGGGGCTGCGCGAGGCCGACCTCGTGATCGGCGCGGTGCTGGTGACCGGGGCGAAGGCGCCCAAGCTGGTGCGCCGCGAGGACCTCGCCACCATGAAGCGGGGCTCGGTGCTGGTGGACATCTCCATCGACCAGGGCGGCTGTTTCGAGACCTCCCATCCCACCAGCCATGCCGAGCCGACCTTCGTGGTGGACGGGGTGGTGCACTACTGCGTGGCCAACATGCCGGGCGCGGCGCCCATCACCTCCACCTATGCTCTGGGCGCCGCCACCGCCCCCTATGTGCTGAAGCTGGCGGACATGGGGATGGAGCGGGCCTTCGCCGCCGACCCGGGCTTCGCCGCCGGGCTGAACGTGAAGGGCGGCCGCCTCACCTGCCGCCCGGTCGCCGAGTCGCTCGGCATGATGGACAAGCTGGCGGCGTGACGCGACGGCGGTGAGCCACAGGCCGCCGACACGCCTCCGGCCCGACGAGCATGAAGGTCACGGCCCGGCTCGGCCCCGTCCTGCCCCCGCGCCTCGCCGACCGGCGGCGGCTGCCGATGGAGAGGGTCGAAAAGGACTACCGGTTCA
>CAXUCS010000454.1:0-2425 GCA_964249365.1 uncultured Caulobacteraceae bacterium
CCTGTCGGTGTCCGACAAGGCGGGGCTGGCGGAGACAGCGCGGACGTTGCACGAGGCGGGAGTGGAACTGGTCTCCACCGGCGGCACGCGCGCCGCGATCGCGGCCGCGGGCCTGCCGGTCCGCGACGTGGCGGAGCTGACCGGCTTTCCGGAGATGATGGACGGGCGGGTGAAGACGCTGCACCCCGCCGTCCACGGCGCCCTCCTCGGCGTACGGGACGCGCCGGCCCACGCCGAGGCCATGACGGTCCACGGCATCGCGCCGATCGACATCCTCTACGTCGGCCTTTACCCGTTCGAGGAGACGGCAGGCCGCGGCGGCGACGCGGCCACCTGCATCGAGAACATCGACATCGGCGGCCCGGCCATGATCCGCTCGGCCGCCAAGAACCACGGCTATGTGGCGGTCTGCACCGATGCGGAGGCCATGGCCGAGGTTATGGCCGCGCTGCAGGCCGACGGCGACACGACCCTGGAGCTCAGGCGTCGGCTGGCGGCGCGCGCCTTCGCCCGTACCGCCGCCTATGACGCGGCCATCGCGGGCTGGTTCGCGCGGGAGATCGGCGAAGCGCAGCCGCTCCGGCTGACGCTCTCGGGGCGCAGGCTGCAGCGCATGCGCTACGGCGAGAACCCCCACCAGGCGGCCGCCTTCTACGCCACCGGCGAGGCGAGGCCGGGCGTCGCCACCGCCCGCCAGCTCCAGGGCAAGGCGCTCAGCTACAACAACGTCGCCGACACCGACGCCGCCTTCGAGCTGGTGGCGGAGTTCGCTCCCGCGGAGAGCGCGGCGGTGGCCATCATCAAGCACGCCAACCCCTGCGGCGTGGCGACCGGCGGCTCCCTCCTGAAGGCCTACCAGCGCGCGCTGCAGTGCGATCCGGTGTCGGCCTTCGGCGGCGTGGTGGCGGTGAACCGGCCGCTGGACGCGCAGGCCGCCCGCGCCATCGTGGAGGTCTTCACCGAGGTGGTGATCGCCCCGGACGCCGACGCCGACGCGATCGCGATCTTCGCGGCGAAGAAGAACCTGCGCCTCCTCCTCACCGGCGCCCTGCCGGACCCGCGGTCCGGGGGCGAGGTGTACCGCTCCGTCGCCGGCGGTTTCCTCCTCCAGACGCGCGACACCGCGCAGCTGGGCGCCGCGGACCTGACGGTGGTGACCCGCCGCCAGCCGACGGACGCGGAGGTCGCCGACATGCTCTTCGCCTTCACCGTGGCCAAGCACGTCAAGTCCAACGCCATCGTCTACGCCCGGGACGGCCAGACCGCCGGCATCGGGGCCGGCCAGATGAACCGGCGCGACTCGGCCCGCATCGCCGCTCTCCGTGCGCGGGAGGCGGCGGAGCTGGCGGGCCTGTCCGGCTCGCTCGCGGACGGCTCGGCCTGCGCGTCGGAGGCCTTCTTCCCCTTCGCCGACGGCCTCCTGGAAGCGGTGGCGGGCGGCGCGACCGCGGTGATCCAGCCCGGCGGCTCCATCCGCGACGCCGAGGTGATCGCCGCCGCCGACGAGAGGGGGATCGCGATGGCCTTCACCGGGGTGCGAGTCTTCCGCCACTGAGGCGCGCCCGCGACACCGGCCGCACGGCCGTCTCCATCTAGCTGGACATGAGGCGTCTTTGCAGCTTTATCGCGGCCGGCTCACCTGGCCCGGACGCCACGGCGTGGGCGCGAGGAACACCTGACATGCGCAAGCTCGCCGGGGCGCTGGCCCTCATTGTCTCCGCCAGCGCGAGCCTCCTGGCCGCCTTGCCCGCGGCCCGCGCCGACGAGGTCGCGATCGGCGGCTACGCCCACGACACCAAGTTCGGCGTGTCCGGCAGCCCGCACGAGGGCGGCACCGCCGACATCCAGCTCCTCTACCGCACCAACACCTTCCACTTCATCTATCTCTTCAACCCCAAGGTCTACGCCAAGGCGCAGATCAACACTTCGGGCCTGACCAACTTCTACACGGTGGGGCTGGAGTGGCGTCACCGCTTCTTCCGTCGCCTGTTCAACGACCGCCTCTACGCCGACGCGGCGGTGGGCGGCGCCTATGTGGACGGCTACAATACCTACCCCGACGACTTCCAGGCCGGCCAGCTGCCGCCTGCGAACGCCACCGCCGCCCAGATCGCGCGTTACGATTACGACCTGCACATCTACAACACCCGCAAGGCGATGGGGTCGGACTTCGTCTTCAACCCCAACTTCTCGATCGGCTACGACATCAGCGACCACTTCGCGATCGAAGGCTCGTGGGACCACTACTCCAACGCGGGCTTCGGCGGGCGCAACCCGGGCCTGGACACCTTCGGCGGCCGCATCGTCTATCGCTTCGGCGGGCTGTGGCGCTGACGCCCTAGGGGAGCCCGGGGCGTGGGCAACGTCGCCGTCGTCGGCGCCCAGTGGGGCGACGAGGGCAAGGGCAAGATCGTCGACTGGCTGT
>CAXUCS010000455.1:0-2105 GCA_964249365.1 uncultured Caulobacteraceae bacterium
ATCCGGGACAGCGCCGGCACGGCCGCGGGCGGACGGATCGACGTCGTCGCCCGCACCGGCGACATCGACATGGGCCTCGTCCAGTCGGCTTCCGGTCCGGTCAGCCTCGTCGCGACAGGCGCGGTGAACGCCGCGACCGTGGCCGGCCAGGGCGTCGTCGCGCAGGCGGGCGGGACCGCCGCCATCGGCTCCGTCACCACCCTCCTCGGCCCCGACCAGGCCGACACCGCAGCGCCCGTGCGGATCACCGGCGCGGCCGTGACGCTGGGCCAGGGCTCCGGCCAAGGCCCCTTCACCATCAGCGCGACCGACGGCGGCGCGACGGTGGGGGACATCGCCCTCGGTGGCGGCGCCCTCTCGATCAGCGCGGTGAACGGCGCAACCTCGCTCCACTCGGCGGCGGCCCTGTCCGGGAGCCTGTCGCCGCCGCCGTCGCCGAGCGCGATCAGCCTGTCCGCCAGCGGGACCGGCGCCGATGTCCTGATCGGCGGCACAGGTCCCGGCGCCGCGGGGCCGGGCTCGATCTCCGGCGAGTCCTCGCTCACCGCCAGGGCCGATCGCGACGTCGAGGTCGACGTAGCGGGGCCGCTGGCGCTCGACTCCGTCCAGGCCGGCCGCAACGCCTCAGTGAGCGCCGACGCCCTGACGCTGGGCGCCCTGACGGCCGGGCAGGACGCAATCCTGACCACGCCCAACCCGGCCACGACGAACCCCGGCATACCCGCCACCCTGTCGGCCAGGAGCGTCTCCGCCGGCGAGGACCTCACCATCGCGGCGGGCGGCGCGCTGACGCTCGGCGACATCTCCGTTGGGCGCAACCTGTCGATCACCGCCCCGTCGGTCAGCCTCGCCTCGCTGACGGACCAGCCGACCGGCTCCGTCAGCATCGACGCCACGGCCGCGGGCTTCAGCGACGCCGCCGCGCTCGCGGCGACCGGCGACGTGGACGTGGAGGCGGCCGTCCCGCTCTCGCTCGCCGCGGTGACCAGCACGCAGGGCGCGGTGGCGCTCGACGGCTCCAGCATCATGGCCGGCCCGATCAGTGCGGCGACCTCCGTGGACGCGACCGCCACATCCGGCGACCTGGCGCTCGGGTCCGTTACGGCCGGCGGCACGCTCAGCCTCGCAGCGAGCGACGGCTTCATCACCTCGCCCTCGCTCACCGCCGGGGGGGCGATCAGCGCGGAGACCAGCCTGGATGGCTCCGGCTCGGCGTCCGGCGCCTACATCGACATCGGCTCGGCCGCGAGCGGGGCGGCCATCCGCCTCGCCGCGGCGGGCGGCTACGCCTCGCTCACCAACGCCAGCCTTCCGGCCACCGGAGGACCGCTCTCGCTCTCCGCCGCGAACGGCGGAGCGGTCTACCTCGGCTATGCGCCCGGCGGACGGATGTCGGGCGGCGGCGGAACCGTGTCCGACGCCCGCGGCGCGGTGCTGAACGCCGGCGGCGACATCGACGTGGACATCCAAAGCCCGCTCGACGTGGGCGCGGTGGACGCCGGAGGATCCATCCTCGTCCGCGCCGTGGACCTGACCCAGGCCCAGCCGTCCGGCGGCGCGACCTACGTCGACTTCAACGCCGGCGGGAACGTGGACCTCGGGCTCGCCGGCCCGGTCGAGCTCACCCACCTGCAGGCGGGCGGGGCGGTGACGGTCTCGGCGAGCGCCTTGACCCTCGCCAACCCGCAGGACGGCTCGGGCGTCTACGACCAGCTCCTGGCGGGCGGAGGGGTGCAGATCGCCACGCTCGGCCCGACGGCGGTGGACGCGATCCAGGCCGGCGGCGCGCTCCGCGTGGGCGCCGAAGGGATCAAGGTCTCGCAGATCGCCGCCTCGTCCGTGTCGTTGCAGTCGGGCGCCGACATCGCGCTCGGGCCCGGCCCGATGCTGGCGTCCGCCGGCGCCTTCGAGCTGCAGGCGCCGCGCGGCTCCATCAGCGCCGGCGGCTCCATCTACGGCGTGGGCGTCTCGATCTCGGCCGCCTCGGACGTAGACCTGGACGGCGTGCAGACCTTCGGCGGCGGTGCGCCCCTCGTTTCGGCGGCCGGCTCGACGGGGAGCGGACCCGCCGTGGCCTATGACCCCGCCGCGTCGCTGAACATCTC
>CAXUCS010000455.1:2115-2423 GCA_964249365.1 uncultured Caulobacteraceae bacterium
CCTGAACGCCGAGCTGCAGCGGGGCGCCCCGTCGGCGGCCCGGCCGTCCGGGGCCCTGAAGCTCAGCGCCACGGGCGCCACGGGCGACGTGGTGGTCGGCCAGCCCTCGCCCTATGCCTTCGACGGCGGCGGCGACCTCGGCCCGACCTATCTGAACACCGGCGCGACTCCGAGCTACGGCGCGAGCGGCGCGCTCACCGGCTTCTCCACCGTGGCGCTGCAGGCTGGCCGCGACGTGACGGTCACGACCACCGCGCCCGTCTCGCTCACGACGCTGGACGCCGGCCGCAGCGTCTTCATCACCGCCG
>CAXUCS010000456.1:0-2418 GCA_964249365.1 uncultured Caulobacteraceae bacterium
GGCTGTTGTGACCTCGCCCGCCCCCGCGGTCGTCGCTGTCGCGACCGGTATTCCGGCCAGCGCCCGGACCGCCCTTGCAGGGACGGGCGCGGCGCTCTCCGCCCCGATGCCCGGCAAGCCCACCACCGCGGCGACGATCGTGAAGACCGTCTCCGCGCTCACCAAGCTCAAGCACGGCTAGCGGCGATGCGCCGGCCGTTCCGCTCCGCAATCCCCCTGGTCATGGCGATCTGGGCCGCCGCTCCGCTCGGCGCCGGGGCCGCCCAGGTCCCTTCCATCCTGGTGCCCTCGACCCGCGCCGACCAGCGCCCCGTCGTCCCCACCTACCGCCGGCCGGCGCTGGAGGCGAAGCCGGCCGTCGCCGTGCCGAGCTTCAGGCCCTTCCGCCTGCTCACCGTTGAGATCAGGGGGTCCAGCCTACCGTCCGCCGTGCAGCGGGCGAGCTACGCCGGGCTGGTCGGGCGCACGGTGACGGCGGCCGACCTCAACGCCCTCGTCCAGGCGCTGGCGAGCGCCTACGCCGCCCGGTCCGACATCGCGCTCTACGGCCTCAGCATCCCGGCGCAGGCGCCCCAGGGAGGCCGCCTCGTGGTGGACGCCACCGAGGGCTATCTGCAGGGGGCGCGGGTCACGGCTCCGGCCGGCGTGCACGGCCGCTACCGGCTCCTGCGCCGCTACCTCGACCGCCTCACCGCGGAACGTCCGCTCCGGCGTTCGTCGCTAGAGCGCTACAGCGCGCTGATCCGCGACATCGCCGGCCTGAACGCCCAGCTGTCGTTTGCGCAAGGGACGCGCCCGGGCGGCTTCGTCCTGGTGGTCGCGGTCGATCCCAGGACGGCGGAGCTCGGCCTCGGCGTGAACAACCGCGGCACGGCCTTCCTCGGGCGCACCCAGGCGGAGGTGGACCTCGCGCTGCACAGCCTGCTGCGGGAGGGTGACGACACCCATCTCACCTTCGCCGCGCCCACCGACATCAGGCGCTTCCAGTATTACGGCCTCAGCCACGGGCAGCCGATCGGGGCGAGCGGCGCGTCGGTCACCGGGACGATCGGCTACCTGCAGACCCGTCCGGACTTCCTGGACCTGCACGGCCACGCGCTCACGCTCGGGCTTTCGGCAATCGCGCCGGTCCTGCGCCGCAACGACCAGAGCCTATACCTGACCGCTGGCCTCGACGGCGTGAACAGCAGCAACGCTCTCCTCGGCGATCAGATCTCCGACGACCGGGTGCGGACCCTTCGCTTCGGCGGCACCTACGTCCGGCAGATGACGCGCTACTACCTTTTGGTGAACGGCTCAGCCAACATCGGGCTGGACGGGCTCGGCGCGCGCACTCTCTCGCCGACCCTGAGTTCGCTCGACTTCCGCAAGTACACGGGCAAGGTCAACCTGAATGTCGCCCTGCCCGCCGACTTCGTGCTGCGGCTGGACGGCGCCGGCCAGGTGACGAGCGATCGGCTGCCGGGCTCCGAACAGCTGGCGCTCGGCGGCGACGAGTTCGGGCGGGCCTATGAGGCGGCCGTGATCGCCGGCGACAAGGGGGTGGCGGGATCGGCCGAGCTGGCCTGGAAGGCCGTGCGGATCGCACCCGCCCTCCTGCGGGGATCGGAGGTCTACGCCTTTGCGGACGGCGGGGAGACGCGGCGCGTCGCACGCCCGTCCGAGCCCGCCGCCGACCAGGAGATCGCCTCGATCGGCGCGGGCGGCAGGCTAGCCGTCAGCTCCAAGGCGGTGTTCCAGCTGGAAGCCGCGCGAGGCCTCCTGAACCCTCTCGCGACCGAGGACCACGAGAGCTGGAGAGCGGTCTTCAGCGTCAAATCCCTGTTCTAGGGTCGTTTCCGCCGTTGGGGCCGGGCCGGGGACGACGCGCGCCCAAGATGATGCGCTTCAGGGCCCGTTGAAGAGGGTGTCCGGTCCGGGCGGGCTTTCGCCCGCCTCCGCGTCGTGCTCGGCCTCGGTGTCGGCCACGGGGTCGTAGTCCGCGCTGGCGGCGTCGTCCGGGATGCCCGGACCGGTCTGGGCGAGCGTGTCGTCCAGGGGACGGGCGCCCTGGCCGTCGTCCTCGTCCCGCTGCTCGGGCCCGCTCATGATGTCACCTTCCTGCGCTAACCGGCTACGGCGGCGACCGTCGCAGCTTGCTGCCGACGGTGGGCCGGTCGAGGCCCGCATGTATGGAGACCAGAACCCCCGGGCCTCAGCCGCTGTTCCGGTCTGCACGCTTGACCGGCGGAGCAGGCTGTGACGACTGCGCGGCCCTGATGAGCGCAGCGCCGAGCCTCGCCGACTTCGATTTTGAGCTTCCGCCCGAGCGGATCGCGCTGCGCCCCGCCGAGCCGCGCGGCGGCGCCCGCCTGCTGGTGGTGGCGCCGGGCGAGCCGCTGGAGGACCGCCGGGTCGCCGACCTGCCGGGCCTCCTCA
>CAXUCS010000457.1:0-1520 GCA_964249365.1 uncultured Caulobacteraceae bacterium
CCCCCTCCACCGCTTCGCGGTCCCCCTCCCCAGAGGGGGAGGATCACCTCCTCTAACGGACCGGCGGGGGGGCGCTTCAAGCCACGGCCTCCTCCGCCAGGGGCGGGCTGACGCGCAGCGCGGTGATCTGGTTCCTCTGCCGGCGGAGCACCTGGAAACGGTGGCCGTGGAAGATGAAGACCTGGCCGGGATCGGGGATCATCTGGGCGTCGTGGATGACGAGCCCCGCCACCGTGACCCACTCGTCGTCCGGCAGGTCCCAGTCCAGCGCCCGGTTCAGGTCGCGGATGGTGACGGCGCCGTCCACGTTCACCGAACCGTCGGCCTGGCGGCGCACGCCCTCCACGGCGAAGTCGTGCTCGTCTTCGATCTCGCCGACGATCTCCTCCAGTATGTCCTCCAGCGTGACGAGGCCGCGCAGCGCCCCGTACTCGTCCACGATGAGCGCGAAGTGGTTCCTTTGCTTGAGGAAGGCCTGGAGCTGGTCCTTCAGGTTGGTGGAGTCCGGGATGAACCAGGGCTCGGTCATCACCGCCGAGAGGTCGATGCGGTCGAGGTCGCCGCCCACGGCTTCCATGGCCCGCGCCAGGTCCTTGGCGTGGAGCACGCCCACGATGTTCTCCTGCTCGCCGCGATAGAGCGGCAGCCGGGTGAAGGGCGCTTCCAGCGCTTCGGCGACCACGCCGCGCACGCTCTGGTCCGCATCGATCAGGCAGATGTTCTTGCGGTGCACCATGACCTCGGCGACATCCATGCCCTTCAGGTCGAGCACGCCGCCGAGCATGCGCCGGTCGCGGCTCTCCACCAGCCCCTCCTCGTGGTGGTACTCGATGGCGCCGCGGATCTCGGCCTGGGCGAAGGCCTCGTCCGCCGCCTCGCTCAGGTCCACGCCGAAGGGCCGGAAGGCGAGCTTGATCAGCGTCTGCACCGCCGCGATCACCGGGCCGAACAGCTTGACCACGATGCGGGACGGCCCCGACAGGCGGCGCGCCACGTCGTCCGGCCGCGCGATCGCCACCGTCTTGGGCAGCACCTCGGCGAACACCAGCACCAGCACGGTGACGAGCCCCGTGGCGATCGCCACCCCCGCCGCGCCGGGGATGGAGCGGGCCAGGAACTCCGTCACCAGCGAGGAGAGGAGGATGTTGAGGAGGTTGTTGCCGAGGAGGACGGAGCCGATCATCCGCTCCTGGTCCTCGATCAGGGCGTTGACACGCCCGGCCGCCCGGTCGCCCTCGCGCTCCAGTTGGTGCATGCGCGCCCGGCTCGCCCCCGTCAGCGCCGTCTCAGCCGCGGAGAACAGGGCCGAGACCGCCAGCAGCACCACGATCAGCAGCGACATGGCGATGAGCGCGCCGGTCATGGGACGCTCCAGTGCGATCTCCTCCCCCGCAAAGCGGGGGAGGTGGCGCGGGCCGCAGGCCCGTGACGGAGGGGGCTGCCCGCCAACCGCGGCGGCCGCGGGGGGGGCCCCCCCCCCCCACCCGGGGGGGGGGCCCCCCCCCCCCCGCCGGCGGGGG
>CAXUCS010000457.1:1530-2413 GCA_964249365.1 uncultured Caulobacteraceae bacterium
CTTTAGGACCTAAGTACCCAGGGGGTACCCCTCGCCTCAACTCCGCCACCGCAGCACCGTCGGCTCGACCGGGTTGGCGAACGGCCGCTCCTCCGCACGCGAGGCCGCCCACTCCCGCTTCAGCTGCCCGTACCACTTGGCCTGGCGGTCGGCGTCGTCGATCCAGAGCAGCGCCGGGTCGTAGCGCAGCCCCTCGTTCTGCAGGTTCACCATGTCGCCGTCCTGCCGGAGGAAGCGGCGGGCCCCCATGGCTATCAGCGGCTTCAATAGGGTGAAGGCGGGGTGGTCCGACCAGATGATCTGGGTGATGCGGGTGCGGGTGGCGTGCACGGGCGTCAGGCAGGTCAGCGCCAGCACGCTCCGCCGCCCCACCTCCACATGCTCCCACCGCAGCCCCGGCAGCTGGAAGGTGATCTCCGTCTGCGGGGCGCCGCCGAGCAGGCGATAGGCGCGGCTGTTCTTGGAGGGCGCATGGCGCGCCATGGCGAAGCCGAGCGGGCGCGGCTCGAACCGCTTGGCCTTGTCCATCTGCTTCCTGGCCGATCGCCACCACCACTGCTGGTGGACGTAGGGGCCGTGCGCCGGGTCCATCAGCCCCACCACCGCGTGGTCGAGATGGCTGTCGAAGTCCATCCGCTCCACCAGCTTGGGCCGGCCCTGCGCGCCCGGAAGGAGAGGCGGCGCGCCTTCGATCGCCTCGGCGCGGGGATCGGCGGCCATGTAGACGAAGACGAGCCCCTGGCTCTCCGTCACCGGGTAGCGGCGCACGCGGATGCGGCTGGCGTCGAGGTCCTGGCCCGCCGCGAGCGAGGGGATGGCGGCGCAGACCCCGTCCGCGGCGCGGAACCGCCAGCCGTGATAAGGACAGGCGACCTCCGCCGCC
>CAXUCS010000458.1:0-2402 GCA_964249365.1 uncultured Caulobacteraceae bacterium
GTGCAGACGCAGCCCCGCGCCGCCTGCGGCCTCGCCGGCCTGCGTCTGCACGAACTCCTGGAAGATGCGCTCCCGGTCGGCGGCGGCGAGCCCCGGTCCAGTGTCGGCCACGGTGAAGGCCAGTCGCACCGCCCCCGGCCCGGCGCCGCCGACCCGCTCGGCCGAGACTTCCACCCCGCCGGCGGCGGTCAGCTTCACGGCGTTGCCGGCGAGGTTGAACAGGATCTGGCGCAGGCGGCCGTCGTCGGCCCGGATCGGGGGAACGTCGGCTCCGACCCACCAGCCGATCTCCAGCCCACCGGCGTGGGCGCGGGGGCTGAGCAGCTCGCAGACGCCCTGCAGCAGGTGCTCCACATCGGTGGTCACCGGCTCCAGCTCGATCCGGCCCGCTTCCAGCTTGGCGAGGTCGAGCACGTCGTTGACGAGGCCGAGCAGATGTTCGGCGCAGTCGCGCAGGGTCGCGAGATAGGAGGCCTGGGTGGCGTCCAGCGGCGTAGCGGCGAGCAGGCCCGCCATGCCCATGACGCCGTTCAGGGGCGTACGAAGCTCGTGGCTCAGGAGCGCGAACACCTGCTCGCGCGCCTGCTCCCGGGCGGCTCGGGTGGCGGGGGCCTTGGTCGGCATCGCCCGAGCGTGCACCTTTCCCGCTTAACACGGGACCAAGACGGCGCGCCCTTTCTGCATGAGGGTGACACCCGTATAGAGTGCGTCGGGTTGCGGCCCCGTACGGCCTGCCGCATGTAGCGTCCCGGACATAATCAAGGCATCACCGTCCCGTACGGGGACGGCTTTTCCAGGAGGTGAGATGGCGGATCGCACGGACACCAACAGTCCAGATCCCATAGACGTCGCGGTGGGCCTGAGGCTGCGCACGCTCAGGAAGTCCCGCGGCATGTCCCAGGAACAGCTCGGCCGCGCGCTCGGCATCACCTTCCAGCAGATCCAGAAGTACGAGCGGGGCACCAACCGCATCTCGGCCTCCATGCTGGTGAAGGCGGCGCGCGCCCTGTCGGTGGCTCCGACCACCTTGCTGCCGGACGAAGGCGATCCGACGCCGCGGTCCCCGGCCGTGCTCACGCTCCTGGCCCAGATCCGAGGGGTGGAGGAGCTGGTGGAGACCTACGCCCGCATCAAGTCGCCCCGGCTGCGTCGCGCCGTGCTCCAGCTGTCCCGCAGCCTGGCGGCCAACGCCGAGGTGGACGCGCCCGAGACCGAACCGGCCTGAGCTCCCGCCCGGGCGCTCACGCATCGGCGCCCGGCGCGTGGCGGAACGGCCGGCCGGGATCGAACACGGAGCGGAAGGCGGCGGCGGGCTCCTCCCTCGGCTGGGCCTTGCGGTAGATCAGCGCCTCGGCCACGTGGACGCGTCCCACGCCATCGGCGCCGTCGAGGTCCGCGATGGTGCGGGCGAGCCGCTTGGTCCGGGTGAAGGCCCGGGCGGACAGCCCTTGCGCCTCCGCGGCCTGCACCAGGAGCGTGTGGGCGCGCGGATCTAGGCCGAGCGCGCCTTCCAGCCCTTCGCCTTCAAGCGCGGCGTTCAGCCCGCCGTCCTTGTTGCGCTCTGCCTGACGGGCGCGGGCCTTCGCGACCCGCGCGGCGGCTTCGGCCGTGCCCTCCGCTGGCGGGGGCAGGGCGAGGTCGGCGGCGGTGACGGGCGGCATCTCCAGCTGGAGGTCGATGCGGTCCATCAGGGGTCCCGACACCCGGCCCTGGTAGCTGAGCTGGCAGCGCGGCGCCTTCCCGCAGGCGCCGCGGCCGGGGCCGCCGTGGCCGCAGCGGCAGGGGTTCATGGCCGCGACCAGCTGGACGCGCGCAGGGTAGCGCACGTGGGCGTTGGCGCGCGCCACCATCACCTCACCCAACTCCAGCGGACCCCGGAGGCTGTCGAGCACCGCCGGCTGGAACTCCGGCAGCTCGTCGAGGAAGAGCACGCCATGGTGCGCCAGGCTGATCTCGCCCGGCTTGGCGCGCGTTCCCCCGCCGGTCAGCGCGGCCATGCTGGCGGAATGGTGCGGGTTGCGGAACGGGCGGGCGCGGGTGAGCGCGCCCCTGGCGATCAAGCCGGCCACCGAATGCACCATGGAGGTTTCCAGGAGCTCGCGCGGTTCCAGCGGCGGCAGGAGGCCCGGCAGGCGCTGCGCCAGCATGGACTTGCCCGAGCCGGGCGGACCGACCATCAGGAGGTTGTGGCCGCCGGCCGCGGCGATCTCCAGCGCCCGCTTGGCCTGTTCCTGGCCCTTGACGTCGCGCAGGTCCGGCGTGGGGCCCCCGTCCAGGATCGGTCCGGGCCTGGGCGGGCTGAGCACCTGGGTTCCGCGAAGGTGGTTCAGGAGCGCGATCAGCGAGCGGGGCGCGAGCACGCGCGCATCGCCCGCCCAGGCCGCCTCCGGCCCCGACGCTTC